>NZ_CACSIH010000012.1:9625-109812 GCF_902705805.1 Alteromonas alvinellae
AACCAACTGAGCTAAGGGGGACCTGTGCTTCAACGGAGGCGAATATTAAAGACGTACTTAGGAACTGTCAACAACATAAATGAAATATTTGTGCTGACTGCGCAAAAAATAGCTTTTTACGGCTTTTATGTTCATTTTGTCGTCAATGCAGAGAAAATGATGGTTAATAACTGCACATTATTCCCTCATTGCTTATGAACAAGAGGTTGTTTTAGTCATTGATAGTTTTACCCATCTCGTTTTCTTATATATCTCACTAAAGTTAAAGGGTATAACTAAATAGAATAAAAAAACGCTTTCATACTGGTATTATGTACAGGGTTTAATAAATCTGTAACCTGTACCTGAGGATTAAAAGGTTAGTCACCACTTACGTGCTGAGAAATTAATCGAGCACGAAATCCCGCCGAATATGGTCTGGCGTTAGTTATCCACTAAATCTGTGGATAACTATGTTGATAGCTTATAATCGCTGTTGTTATTTACGAGATCGCGTGCGTATTGATCTAATCAGGTTATGGCGTTATTGAGTGGATAAGCTTTTTAATACAGAGGGTTAGGGTGTTTTTTTTGATCTTGTTTCTCGATCGGAATAGATCGGTTGAACAAAAAGTAGCTTGTGTGTTAATTCAACGAATGCCTAAATGCTATTCAATGAAATCCATCTTAATTCTCAATGTCTTACATTTTGTTAACATTTTTGTGTGTCTTTTAAACGCTCTATTTAGATAGCTAGATGCGCCCGAGACGTTTTGCCTGCATATTAAAAGTGAAACAGGATAGAAATTAAACTGTAATGAACACATACGCACGTGTTTTGATTTATTTTTATAAAAAAACTAGGAATTTTGTGGCGTAGCCAGCGAAATGGTTCATCGCACGTACTTTTGTCAAAAACATCGCTTTTCATACAACCCTCTTATGCTTTGTTTTGTTTGTCGAATACGCATAGCTAAATAGTGTTCACTCTTTTACACTAACGCGCAATTGATGAGGGGATTTTAGTTTGCCGGAGCTCAAGTGATAAAAAGTAACGCTAAACAACGTACTTCCGACTTATTGGAAGGAGATATAGGTACTACGTTAAAGCGTATGACTATTCCCATGATACTGGGAATGGTAATGATGATGAGCTTTGGACTTATCGATACCTTTTTTGTGAGCTTGTTGGGCACCGACCCTTTAGCCGCTATTAGTTTTACCTTTCCCGTTACTTTTACCGTAATAAGCCTAAACATAGGTTTAGGTATTGGTACCTCTGCAATTATAGGCAAGTTACAAGGCAGTAAAGAAATAACTAAGTCTCAACATTATGCGACGGGTTCATTAATGATGTCCTTTTTGCTCGTGGGTGCATTAGCTGCAATTGGCTTTTTCACCATAGAGCCTGTGTTTACGTTGCTTAATGCAACAGACAATCTCATGCCGTATATATCTGACTATATGGGGCTATGGTACTTGTCGAGCGTCTTTCTTGCCATGCCGATGGTGGGCAATAGTGTGCTGCGAGCGTGTGGCGATACCCGCACACCCAGTATTGTTATGGCGGCAGGCGGGGGATTAAACGCGTTGCTTGATCCAATTTTCATTTTCGGCCTTGGGCCCATTCCGGCAATGGGAATAAAAGGCGCGGCACTCGCTACCTTTATAGCGTGGATAGTTGGTGCATTATGGATTCTTTATATTTTAGCCGTTCGTCGAAAGTTGATGTTGCCTCGACTGCTGTCACTTGCCGAGCTGCGTGATAGCAGCCGTGAAATTCTCAAAATAGGACTACCTGCGGCGGGGGCAAATATGCTTACCCCTGTTGCCGGTGGCGTGATGACAGCTGTAGTTGCTGGTTACGGTGCTGAAGCGGTTGCAGCGTGGGGAGTGGGAAATAGAATGGAGTCTATTGCAAGTATTGTTGTGCTAGCACTTTCCATGACACTGCCTCCATTTATCAGTCAAAACGTTGGGGCAGGCCAAGTAGAACGGGTAAAAACGGCATATTCGCTTACATTGAAATTTGTTCTGGTTTGGCAGTTCGCCATTTTTCTTGTCATGTGGGCGCTGTCTAGCTGGATAGCCGTCGCCTTTGCTAATGAAGCAGAGGTAAGCGTACTAATACAGCTGTTTCTGATGATTGTGCCGCTGGGTTATGGCATGCAAGGCATTATCATTCTGACTAACTCATCGTTGAATGCCATGCATCGTCCAATGACGGCATTAACGTTAAGTGTCATCCGCTTATTTGTTTTCTTCGTACCTATCAGCATTGTGGGTAGTTTTCTATTTGAACTGAAAGGGTTATTTGCAGGAACGGTCATTGCCAATATTGCAATGGCGTGTGTTTCATTTGTTGTTTTCAAACGTGCGATTACTCAGTTTGAATTAGATAAAGAAACGTCTGAGCACAGCTAATACCAGAGCGGCTATTTAAGGCTGTGCGTTTTTAATGTTGAGTAGTTTGACCGCAAGCAAGATGTTAAGCAGTAAGCTAAAGAAAAGGTTAAGTAAATGAGTAGAGGGTTTGAGCTTCATTCTAAATACAAGCCAGCAGGCGACCAGCCAAAAGCAATAGAAGCTTTGGTGGATGGCCTAGAAAGTGGCTTGGCCGGCCAAACACTGCTTGGTGTTACGGGGTCGGGTAAAACCTTTACCATGGCTAATGTCATTAAAGAAGTGCAGAGGCCAACGCTTATTCTTGCACACAACAAAACATTAGCGGCTCAGCTTTACGGTGAGATGAAAGAATTCTTCCCCAATAACGCCGTAGAGTACTTCGTTTCATATTACGATTATTATCAGCCAGAAGCCTACGTTCCAAGTACAGATACCTTTATTGAGAAAGACGCGTCAATCAATGATCATATTGAACAAATGCGACTGTCCGCCACTAAAGCGTTGATGGAGCGCAGAGACGTAGTCATTGTAGCGAGTGTGTCGGCTATTTATGGTTTGGGTGACCCTGAATCCTACATGAAGATGCTATTGCACCTTCGCCAGGGCGACACCATGGACCAACGTGACATTTTACGTCGCCTTGCAGAACTGCAGTACAAGCGTAACGATTTAGCGTTTGAAAGGGGTACGTTCCGTGTGCGTGGCGATGTTATAGATATTTTCCCTGCGGACTCTGAAAAGCAAGCCGTAAGGGTCGAGCTTTTTGACGATGAAATAGATAAAATTAGTCTGTTCGACCCGCTAACCGGGGCTGTCGATAAGTCAGTTATTCGAGCAACGGTTTTTCCTAAAACGCACTATGTAACCCCTCGAGAGAAAATCCTCAATGCTATTGAGCATATCAAGGAAGAACTTGGCGATCGCAAAAAGCAACTTCAAGAGGCGAATAAGCTGATTGAAGAGCAGCGTATTTCACAGCGCACCCAGTTCGATATCGAAATGATGATGGAGCTTGGCTATTGTTCTGGGATCGAGAATTACTCTCGCTATCTTTCAGGAAGAGCACCGGGCGAACCACCTCCAACCTTATTGGACTATTTTCCAGCAGATGGCCTAATGTTTATTGATGAGTCTCACGTAACTGTTTCTCAAGTAGGAGCAATGTATCGCGGGGATCGCTCTAGAAAAGAGACCTTGGTGGAATTTGGTTTCAGGCTGCCGTCGGCGTTGGACAATCGTCCGCTTAAGTTTGAAGAATTTGAACAGATTTGCCCCCAAACCATCTATGTTTCTGCGACGCCAGGCGATTATGAATTAAAGAAAACTGACGGTGAGATAGTAGAGCAGGTTGTGCGTCCAACGGGTCTGCTAGACCCTGTTATTGAAGTACGTCCTGTAGCCACTCAGGTTGATGATGTCCTGTCTGAAATACAAAAACGGGTAGAGCTTGACGAACGTGTGCTTATTACTACATTAACCAAGCGTATGGCTGAAGATTTAAGCGAGTATTTAAATGAGCACGGCGTTAAAGTTCGTTATCTGCATTCGGATATCGATACGGTAGAGCGAATTGAAATAATCCGAGACTTGCGACTGGGTAAATTCGACGTGTTGGTAGGTATTAACCTTTTACGTGAAGGTTTAGACATGCCGGAAGTGTCGCTGGTGGCGATTTTAGATGCCGACAAAGAAGGCTTTTTGCGCGCTGAGCGTTCATTAATTCAGACCATTGGTAGAGCCGCGCGTCACGTGAATGGTAAAGCTATTTTGTACGCTGACAGTATTACCAAGTCGATGAAAAAAGCGATGGACGAGACCGAGCGCCGTCGTGAGAAGCAAATGGCGCATAATGAGGCAAACGGTATTACGCCGATGCGACTTAACAAGCCTATTACCGATATTATGGACTTAGGCGACTCTGCACACCCTGCGTCAGGTAAAGTCAGACTGCGCAAAGTTGAAGAGAAGAAAAAACAGCAGAAAACAGCCAGTGCCACTGAGCTGATGGATCAAATTACCGAGCTTGAAAAGCAGATGTTCGAATATGCTCGAGAACTTGAATTCGAAAAAGCAGCGTCATTGCGTGACGACATAGAAGCGCTGAGAAAGCAGGTAGTTACACTGTCCTAGTCCACACTTATCGAAAGATAACGACACTCTTTTTTCGCTGCAATGTGTCGAGAGTTTATCTAGGCCTGTTGATCTATGATGTATTGCAAAGGTCAACAGGCCCTAGTATGCATGCTTTAGTATTAAACTAAATAACTCTTACTGAGCTTAAGCGCATTTCTTCTTTTATGGCCTTTATATTCCTATAGATATTCTGGACTTAATGCCGACCTGGCTAGCACAAATTTGTAATTTTCATCACATAATGAGACGAAAAGCCATAAAATATCGTTGTAATAGCACAATTAGTTACATATAGTTCTAGCTTGAGTATCGATAACTATACCTATAAACAGGTGCTAATATGCTTAATCGTCTTCAGGAGTCAGATATCAAGTTACTGCGAGTGTTTTACGCGGTAGCGAGCTGCAACGGATTTACTGCGGCAGAACCTGTGTTGCGTATGCAACGCCCTAATATCAGTGCCGCAATTAAAAAGCTAGAAGAGCGTTTAGACTTGGTACTATGCCACCGTGGCCGTGGTGGCTTTCAAATGACAAAAGAAGGCGAGGTGGTTTTTCAAGAAACCAAGCGCATCTTCAATGCCTTCGACAACTTTGTGTTCAACCTGAAATCGCTGCACGATGACTACTCCGGCCATATCACGCTAGTGTTAATGGCGGGCCTTCCGCTTTCAATGCATTTAGCCGTGAGTAAAGCGGTTAAGAGTACGATGAAGAAGTTTGACGATATTCATGTGAATATTCAAACACGTCTTTATAACGAGGTTGAGCATGTCGCGCTATCTGGCGAATGCCATCTTGTTGTTTCAACCTACGATATGGTTAAGCCTGAATCAGTAACTTTCCACCCCGTCGGGATTAAGACGGAAGGACGATTGTACTGTGCGCCAACTCACCCTTTGGCGAAGTATCGCGATACTGAGTTACCAGAAGGCGTTAAAATTGGTGACTATCCTGCTATCGGAATTTCAGGCTTATCGTCAGCTAACTATATCGAAGATGAAACCAGGCTATCTATCCAGACCTTCTCTGATTCATTTGACGCAGCAATGTCGGCGATAATGACCGGTGAATACATAGGTTTGTTGCCAGATTATATGGCAAAAGAGCAAGGGGCGGCGCTAGGACTTGTTCCAATTGCGCAGGGGAGTTTATTTAACTTCAGTCACGAGTTGTTTGTTATGAATGGCAAAAACACACGGTTAAATCCGGTCTTACGTCACTGTATTAAAGAGTTAAGCTATTTTATTTCTGAAAGTCAGAAGTAGATTTATCAACGCAAGCGATATGAAAACACCTCTTGTCTGAACGCGCATAAAAGCGCGTGAAACAAGGGGTGTTTTTTTATCGGACAACGTGTGCGGGTTAGCGCAACGCTTATTCGTACTCTAAAGGATCGATTGCATCGTTTTCTTTAAATGCCTCTAGGCGTTCTTCGCACGCTCCGCATTTTCCACACGCTTTTTCCCTGCCGTTGTAACAGGTCCAGGTCTGTCCATAATCCAGTCCCATTGACAAGCCGTCCGTTAAAATAGCCGTTTTGCTGTCGTCAATATAAGGCGTCATAATAGTAACGGGAGTATAGTTAGCAATCCCGCATACATCATTCATTTTATGCACGAATTCAGGGCGGCAATCTGGATAAATGGCGTGATCGCCAGAGTGAGCGCCATAATAAACTTCGTTAGCCTCTAAGCTTACTGCGTAGCCAACGGCAAGTGAGAGCAATATCATATTGCGATTTGGTACTACGGTTTGCTTCATGCTTGGCTCTTCATAGTGGCCTTCTGGTACGTCGATATCTGACGTGAGGGCTGAGCCACCGATAAGCGTATTTATAGCGCTAATATCAACAATTTTGTGTGGGACATTAAGGGATTTGCATACATTCGCGGCGTAATCGAGCTCTTTCTTGTGGCGTTGTCCGTAGTTAAAGCTCAGTGCATGAACTTTTTTGCCTGCTTTTAGTGCTTTATGCAGCACTGTGAAGGAGTCCATGCCTCCTGAATAGATAACAACAACGTTTTCTGACATAGTTTTTCGAAGATTTAAGAAATTATGCCCGAATTTTATGTGATCCTTGGTAAAATCCCAACATACAATCGTTAAAGGGTGTCAAATTGTCTGTAATGTCCACATTAAACATCAATGAGATGTTTGAAACTATCCAGGGTGAAGGTGCTCACACTGGTATACCTTCTATCTTTGTTCGTTTACAAGGCTGTCCTGTGGGCTGCCCATGGTGCGATACTAAACACACATGGGAAATTAAGCCTGACTTGAGTGTGTCGCCACAAGCTGTGATCACAAAAGGCGAAGAGTCTGAAACCTATTTCATCTCCAGTGAGGAGGCTTTGCTGGCTGAGTTTGGGAAACAAGGCTATGTGGCAAAGCATGTAGTTATTACTGGCGGTGAGCCATGTATGTACGACCTACGTCCTCTGACGAGCCTACTACACGATAACGGATACACAACACAAATAGAGACCAGCGGTACCTTTGAAGTACTTTGTGACACGCGTACGTATGTGACGGTTTCTCCTAAAATAAACATGAAAGGCGGATATGACGTCTTAGTAAGTGCGCTTGAAAGAGCGAATGAAATCAAGCACCCCATCGCAATGCAAAAACATATAAACGAGCTTGATGCGCTGCTTGCTAATGTATCGTCATTAGACGGAAAACAGGTTTGTTTACAACCAATTAGCCAGCAAAAGAGAGCCACAGAACTTGCAGTGCGTACTTGTATTGAACGTAACTGGCGGCTATCTTTACAAACACACAAATACATTGGTATTGAATAAGTGTTTGAAATACGTCGCCTTTGTGGCAAACACGTCTTGCGCTTGAGTAATCAAATTAACAAAGGACATAAAGAAGATGCATAGCTTTAATCTGCTAAAAAAAGCCGTAATAGCGGCCGTCGCTTTATGTTCTTTTACTGCTGCATCAATGGTTGAGGCCGCTACTTGGACAATCACTTATCCGCGTCCGATTGACGACTCAGATGCCCGTGCTCAATACCCTATTGCTCTGCTTAAACTTGCGCTAGATAAAACCGGCGTAAATTATGAGCTGCGCCCTTCTGATCGTATATTGCTGACGGGCAAAGCGATGCGTCAGCTACGTGAAAACAGAGAAGTTAACGTAGTATGGAGCATGACGGATAGCCAGCGCGAGAAGGAGCTGACCCCCATTCGTATTCCAATCGCAAAAGGGCTTATAGGTCTTCGTGTTTTCGTTATTAACGAAAATAAAAAGGCGAAGTTCAACGATGTGCTGTCGCTGACCGATATGCGTAAACTCGTACCGATTCAAGGCGAAGAGTGGCCGGACACCAAAATTCTTCAAGCCAACGGGTTTAACGTGTTTACTGTGCCTGAGTTTCGCGAAGCGTATGACATGATTAAACAAGGTAAAGGGGACTTTTTTCCTCGTTCTGTTATGGAAGTGGACGCAGAGCTGGAGGTGGAAGGTCGTCGTAACAATCTTTACCTTGAGCCTTCAATGGCGCTGTATTACCCCACCGCTATGTATTACTTTGTAAGTTCAAGTAACAAGACGTTAGCGAATCTTATTGAAACAGGCCTTAACCGAGCCATTGAAGATGGCTCTTTTGATGCGTTATTTGAATCTACCTACGCCCCAATCTTAGCGTCTTTGGGGGTTAATGAGCGTAAAATTTTCACTCTCGAAAATCCGTTATTACCTATTGAGACCCCTCTTACTAATTCTGCTTTATGGTATAAACCAAAAAGAGAAGCATCAAAAGAATAAATAGACAATAAAAAACGCGGCGTAGGCCGCGTTTTTTGAATATTAGATCTGCTTGTACGATTGTCTATTAAGACTCGCCTGCGTGGACGCCTTTCATCGAGCGGCCAGAAGGATCTGCGTTGTTTTTAAAGCTCTCATCCCACTCAAGAGCTTCTGCAGTACTACACGCAATAGATTTACCGCCTGGCACACAGCGCGCAGCACTCTCTTGAGGGAAGTAGCTCTCAAAGATAGTGCGATAGTAGTAGCCTTCTTTCGTGTCTGGTGTGTTGACTGGGAAGCGGAACTCAGCTGTCGCAAGTTGCTGGTCCGAGACTTCGTTTTCAACGAAATCGCGAATTGAGTCGATCCACGAATAGCCTACGCCGTCACCAAATTGTTCTTTCTGACGCCATAATACTTCTGCTGGAAGGGTTTCGCCGTTATCAAATGCTTTACGAAGGATCCACTTCTCCATTTTTCCATCTAGACACATTTTGTCTTGTGGGTTTAAGCGCATGGCTACGTCAATGAAGTTCTTATCTAAGAAAGGAACACGGGCCTCTACACCCCATGCTGACGTGGCCTTGTTAGCACGCGCACAGTCAAACATGTGAAGGCGATCTAGCTTACGAACCGTTTCTTCATGGAATTCCTTGGCGTTTGGCGCTTTATGGAAATACAGGTAACCACCAAAAATTTCATCAGAACCTTCACCCGATAGCACCATTTTAATGCCCATCGCTTTAATCTTGCGTGTCATTAAGTACATCGGAGTAGCGGCGCGGATCGTTGTTGTATCGTAGGTTTCCAAGTGATAGATAACATCACGGATGGCATCTAAACCTTCTTGAATGGTAAAGTGAATTTCATGGTGTACGGTGCTAATCATGTCGGCCACTTTCTTCGCAGCTTTAAGGTCCGGAGCACCTTCAAGGCCAACAGCGAAGCTGTGCAGACGAGGCCACCACGCGTCAGTCTTGTCTTCATCTTCAACACGTTTGGCTACGTACTGTGCAGCCACAGCAGAAACCAGCGATGAGTCTAAGCCACCTGAAAGAAGTACAGCGTAAGGTACATCAGACATCATGTGTGACTTCACCGCTTTTTCAAACGCTACGCGAAGTTCGTCTAGGTCACTTGTGTTGTCTTTTACGTTGTCGTATTCCATCCAGTCGCGTTTGTAGTACTTGGTGATTTTACCTTCTTTGCTCCACAGGTAGTGGCCAGGAGGAAACTCACTAATTGTTTTACATACGCCTGCTAACGCTTTCATTTCAGATGAAACATAGAAGTTACCGTGTTCATCATAACCTGTGTAAAGCGGAATGATGCCAATGTGGTCACGGGCAATTAGGTAAGCGTCTTGTTCTTCATCGTAAAGAATAAACGCAAACATACCCTCTAGTTCATCAATAAAGTCGATGCCTTTTTGCTGAAAAAGCGGAAGGATAACTTCACAATCAGAACGGGTTTTGAACGGATATGGTTCAGCTAAGTCTGCAGCTAGTTGTTTATGGTTATAAATCTCACCGTTTACGGCAAGAATTTGTTTATCGTTTTGGCTGATAAGAGGCTGCGCCCCTGTATCAACGTCGACAATCGCCAATCTTTCGTGACAAAGAATGGTATTGTCATTATTCCAGATACCCGACCAGTCAGGGCCACGGTGGCGCAAAAGTTTTGATAAATCGAGGGCTTGGGTTCTGAGTTCAGACACATCGGTTTTGATATCAAGGATACCGAAAATACCACACATATAACGGATTCTCTCTGTTCACTTGTTGAAAAAAATAATAGAAGTTTTTTCTGTCGGTACTCGCGTACGAGTGGGCGATGGTTTGTTGTTATTCTTATTCGCGTGCCCTGAATGTGCCAGTCTGACAGGAAATTGCAAGTACATTATGATGAGAAAATGGAAATTCTTATTCCATTTATCCCAAAACAGCCGTTTATTAACATTTTTATCCTATTTTGAGTGCGTAATTATCATATCAATTAAATAGTGAGTGTGTTTACTGAATAGTAAAAGATAGCGATTCGAAGCCGCTTGGATAAGTGCTTTGGGAAGGAAAAATAAGAAAGGGCCTATAAAAAGGCCCTTTTAGTATTGCTGCATAACTAAGCATTTTTAACGCTTAGAAGTCAGTTCGGATATTAATTTTTGCGCTGAAACTCACTCGCTTCATTCCACCTAGGCCAAGCGTCAGCATTCGCAACGCCCACACCCACGTCAAACAGCATTTGCGTGTCTTGCACAATTCCGCTTAAATCCCAATCATCGCGATACTGGTCGCATACTTGGTGATAGCAGCCCGTAACAATAACGTTCATGCGTTTTCTATATTTAGCTGTTTCTGCATCTGCTGGTTCGTTACCGCCCTCTGCATAGAGTGCTGGAACACCTTGTTTGGCAAAGCTGAAGTGATCTGATCGGTAATAGTAACCAGCTTCTGGTCTGTCTTCTTGAGTCAGTGTACGACCTTGCTTAGCTGCAGCGGCTTCAAGGTAATCTTCCATTTCTGACTTACCCATGCCTACAACGGCAACGTTCTTGGTCTTACCCAATACGTTCATTGCATCCATGTTGATGTTTGCAACGGTATTCTCAATAGGAATAACCGGGTTGCTTGCATAGAATTTACTGCCTAATAATCCTTGTTCTTCAGCGGTCACCACTAAAAATGATACCGAGCGTTTTGGTGCAGGTGTAAGTTTAGAGTAAGCTTTTGCCATGGCTAAAATGGCCGCAGTGCCCGTCGCATTATCATGAGCACCATTATAGATTTGGTCGCCTTCTTTGCTCTCATCTTTACCTAAATGATCCCAATGTGCCGTGTAGATAATATGCTCATCAGGAAATTCTGCGCCCGGCAGAGTCGCGATAACGTTGTTGCTCTCTGACTTTTTGAAGGTGTTGTTAACCGTAACCGTTGCTTTGATGTCCATTGCTTTGCTGTAAGGACCTTGCATAGCGTTTGCTTTCTCTGTGTCGAAATCAAGGCCGGCATCGGCAAACACCTTCTTCGCTGCATCTATCGTTAACCAACCTTCAACAGCCACACGGCTTGCTCCTTTGTCGGCACTTACTAAGCCGTACTGCGGACCACTCCAGCTGTTAGCAACAACTGACCAGCCGTAAGAGGCAGGTGCAGTTTCATGAACAATAATAGCGCCTGCTGCCCCTTGACGGCTCGCTTCTTCATATTTGTAGCTCCAACGGCCGTAGTAGGTCATCGTTGTGCCCTGAAACTTGCCGCTCTCCGGATTTTCAAAGCCCGGATCGTTTATCAGCATGACGACCGTTTTGCCTTTTACGTCTAACCCTTCGTAGTCATTCCAGTCATACTCTGGTGCATTTACACCATAACCTACGAACACCAGTTCCGAATCTTCAAGAGATACAGAGCTTTGCTCACGTTTAGAAGAGGCAACCATTTGCTCTTTGTAGGCAAAGGTATTGTCGCCTATGGTCATTGTCATATCTGGATCAGCGGTGATCTCCATAAGCGCTACTTTTTGAAGGAAGCTATCGTCGTTACCTGGCTTAAGTCCCGCTTTAGTAAATTCACTGACCAGGTAATCAATGGTTTTCTTTTCGCCTTCAGTTGTCGGTAGACGACCTTCAAACTCATCTGAAGACAGTACCTTTAATGGCTCGCGAATATCAGCGTCTGAAATATTGTTGTAAACACTGTCAAAGTTAGACGCCACAGGCATCTCTTTTTTCGCAGACTGATCTTGTGACGCGCTGTCGTTATTAGGTGTGCAAGCACTTACGCCTAGAAGGGTAGGTACAAGCAATGGCAAAAACATTTTTTTCATTGTTAGTCTCTGTTTGCTCTACAATACGCACCCAGTATAGAGAAAACCCCAAAGCGAACCAATAGTTGATATGCAATCAGACTCAATACCCTTCTGTAAAGACTACTTACTAAAACACGCGAGTAAACCAGTTACGGACCTTTTAGAAGAGGTTGGCTTGCTAGGTAAAAGTGCTTTTCCTACTCCTGACTTGCTAAACAATTTAACGGTGCATTACTGTAGCTCCTGGAAAGGGCCTTTGTTTAAAGGGCAAAGCCAGTTTTCAGAAGATGATCAGCGTTACTACGAAACCATCATCAGCGAAGATGGAGTTGTGCCTACTCGAGAGCAAAGCTGGCATGATCTATTTAATGCCCTTATTTGGCTTCAATTTCCAAGAACAAAATCGTTGTTAAATGAGCTACACATCAATGACATTAAACTCCATGGTGTAAACCCCAGAACGTCACGACGCAATCGCATTACTCACTTCGATGAATGCGGAGTAGTACTTGCTATCGAAGCACCTGAAGAAAATAGTCCGCGCTCACACAGTGAATTCTCTGATAACGGCACCAATTCGCAAAACAAAATTAATGGAACCTTGCCTTGTACAGCTAATGCGTTGGAAGCATTCTTAGGTGACCTCGCCGCGCATGAATGGGAGAAAGTTTTTGTCTACAAGCGAGCGTTGTGGCATTCAAAAGTAAGCCCCTTTATTTTTGGCCACGCAAATTTAGAAATGATGCTTAATCCGTTTGTCGGTCTCACAGGCAAATGGCTAGCGGTGTCTGTGCCTCACGGTTTTAGCCGTCTTGATAAATGGCAGCAGCGGTCGATAGTTGATGATGCCATGATTACACGTATCAAAGCGTTAAATTATTTTGAGAGTACACCGCTTTTGAAGCCACTGCCTTTGCTGGGTGTACCTTCGTGGCACACTCAACAAGATAAAGAGTTTTATCAGAATACCGACTATTTTAGACCACTACGCGAGGGAAGTAAGCCGACTATTCAGCTACCCTTGTGGACTTAAGTGTGTTGCGCTGCCCACGTTTTTCACCGAAAACAGCGCCAATTGCCAAATGATAAAAGGCTATTGAACAGAGGTGTTTTAGAATAGCGCTAAGGCTATCAGCCAAATGCCATAAATAACCACATACGGCGCGCATGCAATTAGTGCTGCCTTCTTAAGAGGAAAAGACGTCCATTGCGAGATGCCCACAGTAGCAAGATAGATACCCCAGAAAAGCTCTAGCCTTAACGCTTGACCGAAAGCGTACCAAGGCGAGTCCATCGGGATATTCGCAATATACCCAAGAGACGCAGGCGACAAGATTGATGGCGCTACCTGATGGTCGCCAGCAAACAACAGCAGAGCAACGCCAACCAAACCAGTCAACACATAAGGCATTGAAAGCCACCACGCAAAACCGTACCAGTCAGTAAAACCGTAAACATGAGTGTCATCTGAACGTGTCATTAAGTTCACGTAAACGGCGTACACAGCGTTTATAATAATAGGAACAAAAAAGGCGCCAATAATGGAAGACCAAAGCAATGCATTTCTAGTGAAGAAGGCTTTCATTTGTTCTTCTTCTGCAGGGCTCATGTCACCTTGTGCCGCTATGTTCATCTCTGCAAACCACTCAATGTCGACGAAATTCACGTAAAGGTATTGTGATACTAGCGTAATAGCCATGATCAAGATAAATGGCATCCAGCTCCAGTTGTTATGCTCACCAACTGCTTTGAAGACGCCATTCGGTTTGAAAAAGATATCATTACACGCTTGGAAAGGATTCGTCACAGTGTGCATCCCTTGCTCCTCTTTCTAGTTTTTATTTGTTGTTCAGATACTGTGTAAAACAATGACTATATGTTATCGCTCGTTTACACATGAATAAGTTTAGGCTTACAGGTTACTGGCGAGCATAGATTATGTACAGCACAAGATTCTGATAAAGAGGCATTTTTTGTAAGGGAAAATGAATAAGGCTAGTTAAGTGTATGGCGCACGCTCAGTTAAATAGAGGTAAAAGGGAAGCATGGCTTCCCTCTCATTTTCTATGGTTGCAAACCATAAACAGTCTACAGATAAGTTATATTCAGCAGCGTTAGCACTATTGTGCTATACATCACAGAAATAGGTAGTCCTATCTTTATAAAGTGCGCAAATTTGTAGTTGGCAGCGTTAAAGACCAAAAGGTTAGTCTGGTAACCAAATGGCGATATAAAGCTTGCGCTCGCCGCAAAGGCAACTGCTAAAGCAAATGGCATTAGCGGCGCTCCGATAATTTGCACTAGCCCGTAAGCAAAAGGAAACATTAATGCCGCAGCCGCATTGTTGGTTACAAACTCAGTTAAAAGCAGGGTGAATAAGTAGATAATCACGAGCGCTACAAACCAATCAGTACCCGCCAAGAGAGGCATTAGCGCTTCGGTTGTAGTCATAATGACCCCAGAGTTTTCTAGTGCAGTGGCCAAACTCAATGCACCAACTATCACAACAATTAAGTTTAGCGGGAGATTGCGCTTCATTTCGCCATTTGACGTAACCCTAACGCCAATAAGGACAGCGGCTAAAAATAGTAGACCGATAGCCAATGAAATGACGTTAGTCGCGGCTAGTAACACTGTGGTAAGGAAGCCGCCAAGGGTAATCCATTCTTGTTTGTTCGTTAGTGGACGAGCAATTTTTTGCTCTGACAAAATAAAAAAGTTTTTATTTAAATTTTGACGAGTCGCAAAGTCTGGGCCCGTAGCTAAAAGTAAGAAGTCACCCGCTTGAAGCTTTATTTCTCCCAACTTGCCTGAAAGCTGCTCTCCATCGCGCCGAATTGCCACAACCGCGGCATCAAACAGGGCCCTAAAGCCAAGTTTTTTTATGGTTTGCCCAATAACTTGAGCGCGATTGGCAACCACTACCTCGGTTAAGCTCTCACGGAGTACCCCATCAGACTCCGCGAACATGCTTAGCCCCTTTATGTGGCTAAGATTATCAAGCTTTTGAACGTTGCCAGAGAAGATCAGCTTGTCGTTTTCCAAAATGACTAGGTCAGGCCCAACAGGAGATATCAGGTTGCCATTGCGCACCACTTCTACCAAAAAGAGTTCTGGTAAGTTACGCAAATGGTTTTGTTCTACGGTTTTGCCTATGAGCTCTGAACCAGATTCCACTTCGGCTTCAACCATATACTCGTGATAGTTATTACTCTTATTGCCAATATGAGGTAGCAAAGGAAGTAACAGAAACATGAGTAGACCACAGCTTAAACCCGCTACGGTGCCATAAAGTGTGAAGTCAAAAAAGTTAAAGCCTGGATGCCCGTGCTCTTGCAAAAAGCTGTCTACAATCAGGTTGGTAGACGTACCGATTAAGGTGACCGTACCGCCTAAAATAGCTGCGTATGAGAGCGGAATCAGCAATCGAGAGGCAGGATGATATTGGTTTTGCTTAATTGGACCAATAAGGCTTGCCACAATAGCAGTATTGTTCAAAAGCGCAGAAGATAAAAATGTCAGTGAAAACAAGCGCCAATAGGATTGAGTAAAGTTAGCACTTACTAGTTTCCTACCTAGGCGTTTTATTAGCGCTGTTTTATCAATTGCACTGCTTACCAAAAGCAACAAAACAAGGGTAATAAGACCCTTGTTTGTTAAGTTTAGCAAGATGTCATCAAGAGATAACTGCTGGGTAACCAGTAAAGCTAACACTGCACCAGAAAATACAGTGGAAGGGCGCTGATTGGTAAAGATCAGCGCGCATATCGTACCGGCAAATACCGCCAGTACGATGAACTGGGTCACATCCATATTGCTCCAGTCCTGCTTAAAGTTTACTGATATCCACAGAGTTCCAATGCGGGAAGTGCTTGCGTACTAGTGCATTGAATTCAAGTTCGAACTCAGAGAAATTAGGCGATGTATGCTGTGCGTCACCCGCAATTTCGTCAATGATCATACCAGCACCAACAGTGCCGTTGGTCAAGCGATCGATAACGATGAATGAACCGGTAGGGCGGTTGCGTTTATACGGGTCGCATGCAACAGGTTGAGTAAACTTAACGTCTACTACACCAATCTCGTTAAGATTTAAGTGCATGGCATCCGTTTCTTCCAACGTGTTCACATCAATTTGATTATCGATATGAGCAACTACCCCTGGCGTTGATTTAGTCGCGAACTTAAACAAGTATTGCTTGTTTGGCATTAGCGGCTCTTCAGACATCCACACAAGGTGTGTTTTGAATTGCGTATTAAGCAATGGCAAGTTGTCTGATTTTACAATCATGTCGCCACGAGAAATGTCAATTTCATCTTCTAGCGTTAGCGTAACGGCTTGTGGAACATAAGCGCGCTCTTGGTCGCCTTCAAACGTAACGACTTGCTTCACCTTTGATTTCTTACCAGAAGGAAGTGCCGTTACTTCATCACCTGGTGCAACTTGGCCAGATACCACCGTACCCGCAAAGCCTCGGAAATCTAGGTTAGGGCGGTTAACGTATTGTACAGGGAAGCGGAAATCTTCTAGGTTGTCGTCTTCACCAATTTCAATGTTTTCTAACATTTCCATAAGTGGCGTGCCGTCAAACCAAGGGGTATTTTCGCTCTTGCCTACTACGTTGTCGCCTTCAAGTGCTGAAATAGGTACGAACTGAATATCAGGAATATCAAGCTGCTCAGCAAACTTCAGGTAGTCTTCCTGAATTTGCTTGTACACTTCTTCTGAATAGTCCATCAAGTCCATTTTGTTGATAGCAACAATAACGTGTTTGATACCTAGAAGAGAAACCAGGAACGAGTGACGTTTGGTTTGTACTTTAACGCCGCCGCGAGCATCAACAAGAATAATAGCAAGGTCGCATGTTGACGCACCGGTTACCATGTTACGAGTGTACTGCTCGTGCCCCGGAGTATCAGCGATAATAAACTTACGCTTGTCAGTAGAGAAGTAGCGATAGGCTACGTCGATAGTAATCCCTTGCTCACGCTCAGACTGAAGACCGTCTACAAGAAGGGCAAGGTCAACTTTCTCGCCGGTAGTGCCCACTTTTTTACTGTCTTTAGTGATAGCGGCAAGTTGGTCTTCATAAATCATTTTAGAATCGTGAAGTAAGCGACCAATTAGGGTACTTTTACCGTCGTCTACGCTACCGCAGGTAAGGAAACGTAGCATGTCTTTCTTTTCGTGTTGTTCTAGGTAAGACAGAATGTCCTGTCTTAGTAATTCGTTTTCATTGTTCATGTTATGCGCTCACAAGGAAAAAGGGGTTTAACACAGACTCTTTTTGGTTGTACGTAAGAGCGTCAGCGTTGTCATCTAATGGGTTTTCAGGGTCAAGTACGGTTACGTTTGCGCCTGCTGCTAGTGCAACGGCGTGTGCTGCTCCCGTATCCCATTCAGATGTTGGGCCTAAACGAGGGTAAAGATGTGCTTCGCCCTCAGCCACCAAGCAAAGCTTCAGTGAACTACCCATCGCCACAAGCTCGGTTTCACCTTTAAGCTGTGCCAATAAATTCTGAATTTCTGGGCTTTGGTGAGAACGACTACCTACCACTTTCCACACTTCTGCACCATCGTGCTTGCGCGCAGAAATAGCTGTAAATTCGCCATTCACTTCAGTCCATGCACCTTCACCAACAATACCTACGTAGCTTTTGTTAAGTGCTGGCGCGTAAACCACACCCATGGTCGGCTTACCGTTTTCGATAAGTGCAATGTTTACCGTAAACTCACCGTTTTTCTTAATAAACTCTTTGGTGCCGTCTAGCGGGTCTACCAGCCAGTATGACGACCACGTTTTGCGTTCATCCCATGAAATATCTGCTGACTCTTCAGAAAGAATTGGCAGGTCAGATTCAGCTTCAAGGGCGTTAACGATTACGTTATGTGCGGCAAGGTCAGCTTCTGTTAGCGGGCTGGTATCCTGCTTTTCATAAATGGCGAAGTCTTTCTCGTAAATGGCCATTATCTTATCGCCGGCTTCTTTGGCGATAGCTAGCACTTTTTGTGCAAGACTATTTAAAGGCTGTGTCATTACACTAATCCCTTTTCTTGAAGCAAAGCATACAATCGCTCAGCGGTTTGCTCTGCAGGTTCATCCTGATAGGTTAAGTGTACTTCCGGCGCTTCAGGTGCTTCATAGGCTGAATCAATACCTGTGAAGTCCTTAATCTCACCGCTACGCGCTTTCTTGTATAGCCCTTTCGGGTCGCGTTTTTCACACACTTCAAGAGGTGTATCGACAAACACTTCTACAAACTCTCCGTTTTCCATTAAGCTGCGGCAGTAATCGCGGTCGGCTTTGAAAGGTGAGATAAAAGCGGTAAGCACAATGGTACCGGCATCGACAAACAGTTTAGCGACTTCGCTAATGCGGCGAATGTTTTCGACGCGATCTTTATCGCTAAAACCTAAGTCGCCACACAGACCGTGGCGCACGTTGTCGCCGTCAAGCAAATAGGTGTGCTTGTTCTGCTCGTGAAGCTTTTTCTCAAGCAGGTTGGCTAAAGTCGATTTACCAGAGCCACTTAAACCCGTTAGCCAAAATACGCGAGGCGTTTGACCAAGCTTTTCAGAACGGGTGGTCTTGTTTACTTCGTGTTTATGCCAAACAACGTTGTCGGTGGCCATTAGAAGTACCCTTCCATTTTCTTCTTCTCCATAGAGCCTGCGCTGTCATGGTCGATAACTCGGCCCTGACGTTCAGACGTCTTGGTAAGCAGCATTTCTTGAATAACTTCAGGTAGGGTTGCTGCTTCTGACTCTACCGCACCGGTCAGTGGGTAACAGCCAAGAGTACGGAAACGCACAGAGCGCATCTCTGGCACTTCACCTTCTTCTAGCGGCATACGGTCGTCGTCAACCATAATAAGAATGCCGTCGCGCTCAACGACAGGGCGAGGCTTAGAAAGGTAAAGTTGTGGAATATCGATGTTTTCTAGGTAGATGTATTGCCAGATATCTAGCTCAGTCCAGTTGGACATTGGGAATACACGAATGCTTTCGCCTTTGTTAACCTGAGAATTATAAATATTCCAAAGCTCTGGGCGCTGGTTTTTTGGGTCCCAGCGGTGGTTGCTGTCGCGGAATGAGTAAACACGTTCTTTGGCACGTGATTTTTCCTCGTCGCGTCGAGCTCCACCAAATGCAGCATCGAACTTATATTTGTTCAGCGCTTGCTTAAGTGCTTGAGTTTTCATGATGTCAGTATGTTTTGCTGAACCGTGGCTAAATGGGCCAACGCCAGCTTCAACACCTTCTTCATTGATGTGAACAAGCAAATCAAAACCGTGCTTCTTAGCTTGTTCGTCACGGAACTTAATCATTTCACCAAACTTCCACGTGGTGTCTACGTGTAATAGTGGGAAAGGAATTTTGCCGGGCGCGAACGCTTTACGGGCAAGGTGAAGCAGAACAGAAGAGTCTTTTCCTACAGAGTAAAGCATAACTGGGTTTTCAAACTCAGCAGCAACCTCACGGAAAATCTGGATACTCTCGGCTTCGAGTTGTTTCAAATGCGTTACAGACGGGATACTAGCAGTCATTTTGAAGTCCGAATTTTATGTTATATACAAAAAAGTTATATATGGGTTATTTTTCTGCATAGAACGATAACATATTTAAATTCAAAAGTAGTATGCGATTTTGCTATTTAAAATAGCTATCTTATTCCATTAAATAAAACTGTCATGCGATTGAAGCATAAGCCACTTTTTTCAAGGGTTATAAAAAGAAAAAAGCCCTGTTCAGAAACCTAAACAGGGCTATTTGTTCATCGCTCAGTATTGTTGCGAACTAATTTTTTTGTTGAGCGCTTATTTTTCGCTCAGTTTGGTTTGGAAAGCATCGAATGTATCAACCACACCTTCTCTCGGCGAACCTGATTTACTTAAAATCATGATGGTTAAGCTAGATAAAATAAACCCAGGTACAATCTCGTACATCCATTCGCCAAGCTTTTGGCCGCCGATTTCAACTGGAAGATAAATCCACAGTAACACTGTTACCGCTCCCACAACCATGCCACCTAGCGCTGCGCGACGTGTCATTTCACGCTTAAACAGACTAAATAGAAGAAGCGGTCCGAATGCCGCACCAAAGCCAGCCCAAGCATTACTTACAAGCGTTAAAATGGTGCTGTCTCTATCATAAGCTAAATAAATGGCAACAAGTGCGACAACCACTACACTCACGCGACCTGCAATAACGAGTTCGCCATCTGACGCATCGCGACGAAGGAATGCTTGATAAAAGTCACTGGTCAGTGAACTTGAAGTCACCAAAAGCTGAGACGAAATAGTACTCATGATCGCCGCTAAAATCGCAGCGAGCAGGAAGCCACCGATAAGCGGGTGGAATAAAATTTGAGATAAGTAGATGAAGACGGTTTCTGGATCGATTTCGTTTCCGTTACCTGTTACATAGGCAAGGCCGAAAAGCCCCGTCATTAACGCACCAATAATCGATACAATCATCCAGCCCATACCAATGTTGCGCGCTGTTGGAATATCTTTCACAGAACGTATAGCCATAAAACGCACAATGATATGAGGCTGACCAAAGTAGCCTAGCCCCCAAGACATTAGTGAAACAATGCCGATCACACTTAGTGCTTCATTGGTAGACGCATCCATAAATGCATCGAAAAGCGCCGGATTAATGGTATCTAATGCGTCAATTGACGCGCCGATTCCACCCAACTCGCTAATAACAACGGCAGGTACCATAATGAGAGATACAAACATGATGCACCCTTGAACGAAGTCGGTCATGCTCACTGCCATGAAGCCGCCAACAAGGGTATAGGCTACAACGACACCAGCGGTAACGTACAAGCCGGTCTCATAAGTTAATCCAAATGATGTCTCAAAGAGCTTTCCGCCAGCTACCACACCAGAAGAGGTGTAAAGCGTAAAGAAGACAACGATAACCACAGACGCGATTACTCTTAACAGGCGAGAGTTATCAGCGAAGCGATTTTCAAAATAGTCGGGGAGGGTAATGGAGTTGTTGGCTACTTCAGTGTAAACGCGAAGGCGTGGAGCAACTAACATATAATTTGCCAGAGCACCGAGTGTCAAACCAACTGCAATCCAGCCAGCAGATAAGCCTGATACATACATAGCGCCAGGTAAGCCCATGAGCATCCAACCACTCATGTCCGATGCACCTGCTGAAAGTGCGGTTACTGCTGGGCCTAATTGGCGGCCGCCAAGCATGTAGCCCTCTACGTTGGTGTCTGTTTGCCGATAAGCGAAAAGGCCTATTCCTAACATTACAATGAAATACAAACCTAACGAGATTATCGTGCCAGTAGCCATATAAATTCCCTATGCTTTTTTCTTCATGCTAACACCTATGACATAGAGTCTCTATGTCAGTCGGCGACCTTGCTTGTTTTCTATACGGCTATACGTAAATAAAGTTTGGCGACAAATTAAAACGCATAGGCTTCGACGCGAGCACGACCGGTTCTTTTGGCTTTATAAAGAAGTTCATCACACGCCTTTATAATGGTATCCAGATTGGTTTCGCCGTTTACATTGAGAAGCCCGGAAGAGAAACTGACGGAGAACTTTTCATTGGTATGGCGCCAATGTTTCTGACGAGAAAGCGTCATGTTTAATTCATCAAGTATACGCTTTGCCGACTGCTGATCGGAGTCAGAAAAGTAGATCAAAAACTCTTCACCGCCATATCTGCAAAGCTTGTCTGACTTGCGAATTCTATTTTGAATAATTTGGGTAAATGTAGTTAACACTTCATCACCCACGGTGTGACCGTATCTGTCATTAATTTTTTTAAAATTATCAACGTCTAGAAGGGCAATACACGAAGTCTTATTGTCGTTAAGGGATTTTTTAAGGCTATTTAACATGGCTCGACGGGTTAGTGCACCGGTAAGTGAATCACGCTCGGCAAGTAAATCGCTTTGTCTTTTTGAAATCCACAGCCATAAAGCGAGTATGAGAAGAATAGTGACAATGAGTATAAAAATGGTAGTTTTCATTGCCTCTTTATCGGTGGATAGCCCTTCTTTTTCTTCTTGAAGTGCGTTGATTTCTTTCTGTCGATAATGGGCTAGCTCAATATCCTTAGCGATACTATTTGAGAAATTAGACGAAGAAAACTGAAATTGCTCTGTGTTTTTCTCGAAGAGCAGTTGGTTGTACGCTTTTGAATGCTCGTAGGCTTTTTTGTAATCGCCAGCGATATCATAAATTCTTGTAAGTTCAAGCTCTTTACGTAGAAGATATTGGCTCTTAAATTCGCTTGATGACGCGCTTTTAAGTACGGAGTTTTCGTACTTTTTCACTGCCAAAGAGAGTTGCTGTTCATTATTTTCAACAATGGCTTTATAAGACTGGTAGAGGTAAACAAGTTCTTCTGGAACGGTGTCAAATTGAGAAGCGCCTATAGCGTCCATCTCACTTAAAATAGAGCGTATCTGACTATCATGAGTTACCCGAAACCCCATTATCAGCACTCTTAATTTTTGATAAAAAATCAAAAATACATCAGCTTTTGAATTTCTTTTTTTTACAAGCTCAATAGCTTTTTCCGAAATGAATAAAGCTTCCTCGTATTTAGCCTGAAGTAGCAAGGAATCAATCGCAGTGTAGTATGCCCACGTTACGACATCGTCGTTTTGACTACTCCCTTCTACGATTTTCATTGAATGAAAGTAGGCTCTACTTGGTACCGATAGCTCAGTAAAAGCAATGCGAAGCCATTCGTGTGCCGTATCGTTATCTAACGCATTTTCTAAAGTAAGTCTAGAAGAGCGGGCGGGCAAATGGGGAAGTGCGTATTCTATTTCATTAATGGCCTGAATGGGGTTAGCTAAGGTGAGTTCCATCGCCAGCCATATGCTAGCTATTGCGGTTGCCGTTTTATTTTCTGTTTCCAAAACTTCCCGTTTCAACCTTCTAAGCGCAGGCACCGTTTCATTGATTCGCTGAGATGACCCCTTAAAGTCGTTAACTGCTCTGGCATAAATGTAGTAGGCTCTAGCGGCAGCGTACAGGTCTGGATTCAGGGATTTCAGCTCATTCCAGTGACTTTCAAGCAAAGGTGACCTGACGAAAATGGGAACTCGCGGGCTTTCCGTTTCGTTAGCTGTTCCTGTGGCTAGTAAGTGCCTAAAGATAATACCCTCACTAGTTTCATCAGCTTGAATTTGTAAATTTTCAATTCTAGTCTTTATTTGATCATTGTCGATATCAGTTTGGCTGTTCCAGTTATAAATAGTTGTTGCTGCTAGGTGACTATAAGCATCTAACTTTTTAAGCCTCAATTTTTCAGAGCTTTTGTCTAACTGTGCATTAAGAGAATGACTAACGAAAATGATAATAAGTAGACAAAACTTCACCCTAGTAAAACGACACCAAGCGGTCATTGAATTTGCTACCTCTATACTGCGGATAAGCTGAAATGTTTGCTGATGATTAAAACAGTTGTTTTAATCCTGAATTATAGGTTTTATTGCGTATATTTTCATCTTTAATTTTAGCAAAAAAAATCGGCCGCAGTGGGCCGACGAAGGGAAGTGCATAAGGTACGCACTTTTTTGGAACGGGGGGCGTCTTCCGTTAGGCTGAAAATTGAATCCTTTCAGAGACTGCTTTTTTCATTTCGCTTAAATCAGCGTTTTTATCGCCAACAATCATCACATTCGCATGATTCATCTTAATGCTTTCTCCATGATATTGACCGTCAGCAAACTCGCTGGGTACTGAGATATCGCCTCGCTCAGGTACTACGAATACAGACATCTTGCCTTGGGGCGTATTCACAATAAGGTGAAGACTTCTTACAGTGCTCAAATGGCAATAGTTTATCACTTCAACGCCATCTAGCATTTCGCTGAAACTACCACCAAAACTTGCCAGTTTTGCGTTAACCATATCTAAGTCTGCAGGAAGCAGCGAGTGGGCACTCTCCATTTCGGCATACTGCATGTGAGCAAGTGCTTGTCCGCCAATACTAAGCGGCTGGTGGTACCACATGGTAAGTCCGATACCTACAGTGAAGGCAACTGACGCAGCCATCGCCAAATACCAACGACTTCTTCGTTTATAGCGGTTAAACTCGTCCGTTGATTGTTGCCAAATAAGCTTGCTAGCTAGGTCTTCTGGTACATCAACTTTCAATGCTTGCTTTAATTGCTTATCTAACTGCTTTTGTTCATTCCAGAAACTGCGTTTACTTTCATCCGCTTTTGCTGCTTCTACAACATCACTGTCAGTCGTTTCTGGATCGGCGTAGATTCGACGCCTAAATTCTAACTCATCCATTTACACGACCTCTCTGTTCATTTTGCTTCTCTAATGCCTCTTTTAGCTGATTCCTCGCCCTGAAAAGGCGAGTCATTACCGTGTTCTTGTTAAGCCCTAACTGATTGGCGATCTCTTCGCCACTAAAACCGAAAATTAATTGAAGTATTAAGGGTTCACGATATTCAACACTTAATCCCCCTAATAGCCGCCTAAGCTCTCTGTCTCGAAGATCGCCATCGGCCTGCTGAGTATCATCCTGAATATGAACGTCATCTATATCGACGGTATCAAATTGCTTGCGTTCAAAACGACGGGCATTCTCACGGCGCAGTATGGTAATTAACCATGACTTTGCTGCTTTCTCATCGTTTAGCGCATCTAATGAGCGCCAAGCACGTAAAAAGGTTTCCTGAACAACATCTTCGGCAATGCTCTGGTCTTTGATAAGCCAAAATGCATAGCGGTAGATGTCGGCATGAAATGCCTTTACCAGCGCTTCATATCTTTGGTGTTTTGCTTTCATATCCGATAAGACCTGACTACTACCGGATTTATTTCGCCCAAACATAAATTAATCCAAAAAATCTGAACATTTTCACTATGGCATAAAAAACGCGTCATTTCGTTAACCGAAAGACGCGTTTTCAATTTAGTGCAAGTCGGCGGAGCAATTAGCCGAAGCTTCTACGCACCTTTCTGCGTGGCGACCCATGCATTAATATTTTCTTCTAGAATAGAGAGTGGAACAGGGCCGTACTTCAGTACTTCATCATGGAAGCCTTTCCAGTCAAACTTGTCGCCAAGTTCCTTTTGCGCATGCTCTCTAAGTTCCATGATCTTTAGTTTACCAATCATATAGGCCGTGGCCTGACCTGGCATAGCAATGTAGCGCTCAATCGCTTTTTGCGCGTCGTATTCAGGGTTCGGCGTATTTTCAACAAGGTAATCTACCGCCTCTTCACGCGTCCATTTTTTAGCGTGGATACCTGTATCAACAACAAGCCTACATGCACGCCATAGTTCCATCGCTAAACGTCCGAAATCAGAATAAGGGTCTTTATAGAAACCCATATCTTTCGCGAGTTCTTCGGTATACAGACCCCAGCCTTCGGTGTAGGCGGTGAAGCTCAAGAACTTCTGGAATTGAGGCACACCTTCTAGCTCTTGTGCAATAGCGCGCTGCATGTGGTGACCAGGGATACCCTCGTGATACGCAAGCGCCTCTAACTGATAAGTTGGCATAGCTTTCATATCATAAAGGTTTGCGTAATAAATACCTGGACGGCTGCCATCTTGCGCTGGGCTTTGATAAAACGCCTTGCCCGCAGATTGTTCGCGGAACGCTTCAACCCGTTTAACAATCATTGGCGCTTCAGGAAGAATGCCGAAGTATTCAGGAATAGCTTCTCGCATGTCGTCTATGGCGGTTTTCGCCATATCAAGGTATTGCTGTCTACCTTCATCGGTTGAAGGCAGATAGAATTGGTCATCTTCACGCATGAAAACGAAAAACTCTTGAAGGGTGCCTTCAAATTTTACTTGTTCCATAATCTCGCGCATCGCGTTGTGTATGCGCTCAACATTGTCCAAGCCAATTTGATGCACCTCTTCGGCGGTAAGGTCCGTTGTGGTAAACCAGTTAAGGCGATTCTGATACCACTTATCACCATTTGGTAAGCGCCACACACCGTCGCCTTCAGGCGTTACTTCTCTTTGATGGGCGAGCTCTTCGATAAACTTCTCGTAAGATGGCATGACCGAAGTTACTAGTGCAGCTTTCGCCTCACCTAATAATGTGGTTTTTTCGGCCTCTGTTATATCAAGGTTGTTAACCTTGTTTTGAAAATCTTCCCAAATAGTAGAAGGTGTTTCGCTTGAATCAAACGGCGCGCCAGTTATTACATTTTTTGACGCATCAATCATTTGGTCATAAGCCCATGCGGGTGGGAATACGCCTGCTTTTTCACGTAACTTCATTTGTTCAATTACTTGGTCAAAGTAAGAACGAACGTTGTCTAATCTCCCAATATATGCCTGAGCGTCCTCTTTGCTTTTTACGCTGTGAATATTGATAAGGAAGCTAGGAACCTGGGTGTGCGCAGCACGGAATTGATGCACAATATAGCGGTGGTGTCTAAACTCATCGTTAGCTAAATCGCGCTCAATACCAAGTTTATAAAGGCGCAAACTTAACTTTTCTTGATCACTCAATTTGCTGGTGTCGAAGGTATCAAGCTTTTCTAAACGATTTTTCGCGATAGCAATACGGGCATCAGCCTCTTCGTCACTGATGTCATCCCACTTGTCGTAATCCCACTTTTTACCTAAGTAGCTTTGAAATAGTGGAGAGCGTTTTAGATCTTCTTCAAATGTGCGCTCAAAAAAAGCATTGAGGCGTTCAGATTCAGACTGCCCAGCGGGCTGCTCTGCTTTGATCGGCTCTGGCGCTGTTTTAGCGGTTTCGCTCGCTGGAGAGCAAGCGGTTAACGTAGTAACGGCTAACGCGATTGGCGTTAGCTTTAATAGTGTTTTCTTCATTTTATTCCCCGTCGCGTTTAATTGATTATTTTTATAAGCTAAAGCTTCTAAGGTTAATAAGCCTTAAAGAGGACAATAAGGCTCGAAGGCTCGACTGTTTCTCGAACGCAATCATTTTTGTTAAGAAGCCCTCGCCACTTTGATTTAGCTAGTTGCAAGGGCTTTCATTACGCAAATTCTAGTGTATTAGCAAATGAAATGCGTTTTATGAAGCAGGATATAAGTTAGATAGCGTGTGATCGTTCTTTGTATTTTTCTGCTTCCATTCGCTGCGAGCTAGCTTAATTTCATGCGAGAGTTGCTCTAAAGCCTTCGTAACTTGTTTAGATTGTGCGCTCGTATCAACCTTATTGGCAGAGAAACGAAGTGCGTAAAGTTCATTTACTCTATCGGTGATACCTTTAAATTGTGAAAGTTGCGCGTTACCTAAGGTAAGCGCCTTTATCCATTTGTTAAGGGCAGGTGTTAGCTCACGTGTATTCTTTGCTTTAATCACAGACATAAGGCTCTGAAAATGTGCTTTTTCATCCCACTGAGCACTAGAGTGGATGCGCTGTGCAGAACCGGTTTTGTGAGTTATTCCAAGTCCGGCAGACTGAGCCTGCTTAAGCTTTCTGTAGGTAACTAACCATCCTGTAAGCGCAATAATAAACAGCGCAAGTAGTACACCAATTACCATCCAATTAAACTGCGCATTTTCGTCAGTTATGGCTTCACCTGAAGCAGAGCCTAATGGCTTGCTCTCATCGTTAGTACTAACACTAGGCTTTGTTGCAGTGGAAGGTATATCGTTTTGAATAGCGTCAGTACCTGTACTACTGGTTGATGGAGTATTTGGGATATTAGAAGTATTAGCATTATTTGCGCCGCTCGCTGGCGCTACCGTAATTGAACGAGCGGGAATAGTGGCATACTCGGTTTGCTGAGTAAGCGTATTAAACCAAGGGATAGTAATTTCAGGTAAGACAAAGTTACCCGGCTGCGTAGGAATAATTGCCAGCGACGTTTGGCGCTGTGAAATTAAGCTCTGGTCTTTTTCGACTGTCGTAGTATTAGATTGATCAGGGTACAGCTTAAAGTTTGGCGGATAAAACTCTGGAATATCGGGAAGCTGCTCTTCTACTACGCCCAATGCGGTTAGCGTAACAATACGGGTGACTGGTTCACCTGCTACAAAACTATCACCTTGTGGCCATTCTTCATCCACTCGCACCATTTCAGAAGGCAACCAAGGGTAATCTATCCCCTGAGGAATGGGCTTAATGTTCACCGTGATGTCGGGCCCAACCCGATTAATTTGCTGGGTGCGGTTGAAGAAGCCAAAACGTTGGTTGGTATTGGCAGCCATCACTTCGCCAGTGAAAATAGGGCCTCTTAGCGTGAATTCACCGGATGCTTGAGGCACAACGGCAAATTGACGCTCTATAATCTGATACCTTCTACCGTTTACGATATCGGTATACTGTTTATCTTCTCCTAGCTGGGTAATTTCCGCATTTTGCATTTCTGGCGCTTGTAAACTGCCGCGCTCAATATTGCTCGAAAGAAACAGCTTAACCGTATAAAGCAGCTGTTGATTTAGATAGGCCTCTTTCAAGTCGATATCCGTGGTAACAAAATAGTCTCGTGCGACATTACTTTGTTCTTGAACTGGTATTACTTTAACTTGAATAGGCTTGGTTGATTTACCTTCAATGGTTAGTGAAGGAATGGTGAACGTGCCTTCCTTACGAGGAAATAACGTAGTGGTCCAAACGGTGGTACGCTTGGTGTCGAAATTGACGATTGAGGTTTGGCTACTTACCGATGTTCTGCCGACCACAAAATCTTTAAGCAGGGGAGAGCTGTCGAATGCATCTCTGTCCGCGCTGCCGTCTGCGGTAACCGTTAAGCGAATCGCTTCATCCAACATGACAGGGTTTCTATCAATGGTGGCTTCCAGCGAATTTACATCGGCATAAGCCACCGCATTTACAAGTAGGGTAAATAAAAAAACTATACGTATAGACTGTAATAAGGCTCTCATCTACCAATCACTCCGGTTTGAAGGCATACGTTGACGCTGACGTTTTTGTGCTTCTAATTGCATTTTTCGTTTTAGTAGAAATGCAGGGTCATCTGGCACGCGGCGCATTAAACTCTCCATTCGCTGCAGCTCTTCTCTTTCTGCGTCGGTAAGCTCGGTCTCTTGACCTTGCATAGCCTTTGCTTCCTGCTCTGCTTGTTGTTCGTCTTTTTGCGCTTGCGCGCTGTCACCTTGATCAGACTCTTCCTGTTCTGCATTTTGCTGCATAGAGTCTGATGACTCGTTCTGACTGTTCATCTCGGAATCATCAGGCTGTTGTGAGTTATCTCCGCCATTTTGCTGTTCATCATTAGCTTGGCTTTGGTCAGACTGTTGACCCTCATTACCGTCTTGCTGACCATTCTGCTCGTTTGAACCTTCCTGATTGTTCTGGTCCCCTGATTGCTGTTTGCTATTAGGGCTATCAGAGCTATCAGAGTTATCAGAGCTATCTTGGCCATTATCCTGCGAGTCACTCTGTTCGCCGTCATCGCCATTTTCGTTCTGGTTTTGCTCCTGATTCTGCTGTTGCTGCTGTTTCAGCAAATCCTCGACAATCTTTTTGTTGGTTTTTGCATCGTCGAAATCGGGGGCTTCGCTTAACGCCTGATCATATTTCTTAATAGCGTCTTCAAGCTTACCGAGTTTTGCCAGTGCATTGCCTT
Organism: Alteromonas alvinellae; assembly: GCF_902705805.1. Classification (NCBI taxonomy): domain Bacteria; kingdom Pseudomonadati; phylum Pseudomonadota; class Gammaproteobacteria; order Alteromonadales; family Alteromonadaceae; genus Alteromonas; species Alteromonas alvinellae. The sequence goes on from NZ_CACSIH010000012.1 coordinate 39,256, forward strand.
GATTGTAAAGACTCTCGGGGCCAGGAATGTTTTTGAAGGCATTTAATGCACCTTCGTAGTCACCTGATTTATAAAGTGATGATGCTTTCCAGGTGTCGTCATTAAACTGATTTACGGCGTCTTTGTACTTGCCTCTTTGGTAACTGTTCAATGCTTCCTGGTTGTCATTCATAAATGGCGTTTGCCACCATGAAAGTGAATCAGGATTATTTGTCATCTCTAGCGTATTTTCTGGTGCGCTTATGCCTTGTGACGTGCCAGCAATTTCTGAGGCTTGGGCACGTTGCAGAGCATGGGCGTTTTTAATCATAGAGGGGCTAAGTAAACCCACCAACACGATGAAAACTAACCCGCGTTTGAATGCAAAGGCGGCAAACGGAAGAAGTATAAGCAGCAAGTAAGGGCCAACTTCTTTCCACTGGTCTCCTTGCAAATTACTCTCTTCTTCGTTCTCTTCGCTGTCGCTTTTATCTAATAGAGATACCGAGGCGAGGGCATCAATGTCGGCGTCGTTTGATGTAAAGGATTCAAAGCGTCCGCCGCTCGTTTTAACCACACCTTTCACTGCGCCTTCATTTAACTTGGGAATAACGATGCTGCCGGTGAAGTCTTTCAAGAGCTCGCCGCTTTGCTGGCGAATAGGCGCGCCTTCAGATGTCCCAACGGTAAGTGCATTTACTGTAAAAGGAATAGAAGCCACATACTCTTGAAGCTCTTGTTGTTGTTCTAACTCTATACCGTCAGTAATCCAGTAGATCATGCCTGAGTTATATCCGGCATTCGTGAGAAGCTCTGACGCACTCTCTATGCCTAGGAGTGGGTCGCTGCCCGGCACGGGCATAATTTCCGGTGAAAGACTTGGGATAAGGGTTGTGATATTTCCTGCGTCTTCGGTTAAGGGGCTAATGACAAACGCATCGCCAGCGTAAGCAACCAAGCCCATTTCTCCTTCACCAATAGCGTTGACTAGGTCTATCGCTTTATATTTAGCGCGAGTTAGCCTGTCTGGCGTCATATCGGTAGCGCGCATTGAAAGCGACATATCTATGACTATAACGTGTCCCATTTTCAACTGGTAAACCGGCTGCGGCAGGCGCTCCCACGTTGGGCCAGCGAGTGCTATCACACTTATAATCCACACAAAAGCAAGCATCCACATTGGAGGTTTTGCGCCCATTTCGTTTTTTCCAATCACCATGTATTGATATAGGTGAGAAGGGATCACAGATTGCCAGCCAGATTGCTTAGCCGTGGTTTTTCTAATTAAAAACACAAGCAGCATCAAGGGAGCGAGCGCGATAAACCATTCGGGGCGTAAAAAATGAAATTGGTTTAAGAAGTCGAATTCCATTACTTCGTCTCCTTATTTGTTTGTGCTGCTTGTTTTGAATCAGCTGAGCTCGGGTGTGGCTGGGACGAGTTAATTCGTCTTTGTGCGAACCAACGAAATGTTGATAAAAGAACCGTGAAGAATGCCCATAGTGCTGACAGTAATATTGCCGCACCAAGGGGATAGTAAAACAGAGCGCTCAATGGACGCATCTTACGCGTTTCACCTTCAATAGGCTCAAGCGCGTCAAGTTGTTGATAAATAGCCTGAAGTTCCTGGGCATTTCGAGCTCTAAAATATTGGCCGCCGGTGCTAGTCGCAATGTCGGTTAACATGCCCTCATCAAGCTCTTGCGACGGGTTTATTTGTCGGCTTCCAAAAAAGCTTTGGATCAGCATTTTATCTGCACCCACACCAATAGTGTAAACCTTCACACCCTTACTAATCGCCAACTCTTTCGCCTGCTCGGGGGTAATATTCCCTGCAGTATTTTGCCCATCGGTAAGAAGAATTAATACGTTATTAGACTCTTCCCGTTCGTCAAAGCGCTTCACGGCTAAACCTATCGCATCGCCTATGGCCGTTTGTTCGCCAACCAACCCAATGACAGCTTCACTCAGAAGTGTAGAAACCGTATCTCTGTCATAGGTAAGCGGCGCTTGAACGTAAGCAGTATCGGCAAATAAGATAAGCCCAATTCTGTCGCCTACGCGACGCTGGATAAAGTCATAAACCACCGACTTAGTCATGGTTAAACGGTTAACTTGTCGGCCATTTAGCTGCATATCATCTATCTTCATACTGCCCGATAAGTCAACCGCCAACATCATTTCTCGACCTTCGTTCGGTATGCTGACAGGCTCTCCTAACCATTGAGGGCGCGCGGCAGCCGTTACGAGCAGCAGCCATATTAAGCTACTTACCACTAGCGGAATTTTGGTTTGTTTCAATTGGGCTTGCTCTGACACTTCACCAGGTCGCAAACTAGGAACCCGCAGTGCAGCCATAGGCATGTCTTGTGCTTTTTTAGAAAGCAAGCGAACTATAATAGGTAAGGGGAGTACGAAAAAGACCCACCACCAAGCAAAATTAAGCATGATGCGGCTCCTTGGCTTGTTTATCATGATGGCTGCCATCGTTTAGACCGCCATCATTCACACCGCCTTTAGCCCCCTTGTTTTTTGGCAGTTTGGCTTTTGAAAGCCAGTTTTTTACTGCCCCCTTGCAGGTTTCAAAATCACTAGGGTTGGGGGTGGCTTGATAAACATTGCTTACTAACAAACCTAAATCACTTTCAAGTTTGCTATCACTATTTTTCAATGCAGAGGTTAAGAACGCTTGCCACTGTTTACCGTATAACCCAGCTACTTGCTGAGTTGGGTAATAGCTCATCGCCGTGCGTTTTAGAATTGAGTTTAACGCTACGGGCCAATTGCTTTGTTGTGCTGAAATCGATTCAAGTAAGGCTAAAGCCTGCTTACGCGCCTTGTTGTGACGTAGGTGAGCAGTGATCGCTTTATATAGGCAAAATAGAGCAAGTAAAACTACTGCAATTGCGACCCACCAACCCCAATCTAATGGCCAAATGTTGACCTCTGTAGGTACGTGTATATCGCGCAGTTGAGCGAGTGGATCTTGCTGCTGAGGGGGCACTGGCATTTGATTTGCCGGTGGCATCGATTGAGCAGCTGATTTTGTGTAACTAGATAAAAAGCTTGATACAAAATGGGTTGAAAGAATACTGCTCTGCATTAATTAAGCTCCAACCTTTGTTCTTGTTGCATACTTTGAAGCTGCTCGTCTAGGGGAAGACCCGCTGAAACACTAAATCGAGCGATATTGTTTTTGCGCAAGGTGCTATAAATCGCGCTGTTGTGTTCACTGCGCCATTTTTGATAGTGCTGTTGCTCGGTATTGTCGCCTAACACCCAGCGTTGTTGGTTTCGGCCATCAGAAACGCTGACGGTTTGTAGTGAACTGGTTTGTGGCAAGGCGTGTTCTATTGGATCGTTAATTACGATAGCCCTTACTTCACAGTGTCGTGTTAAGTGACTTAAGTGTTGAATAGCTTGGGTACTTAAATGCTGAAAGTCCGACACAAGATAAACCAAGCTCCCCGGTCTTGCTATTCGTCTTGCCCTAGCGCACGCATCGGCAAAAGCTTGTTCGTCTTTGACTTTGTCCGGCTTAGATTGCGCGCTCTGTTCGTGCAATGCCATAAGTTCATGACACACGTGCAACACTGCTTTTTTGCGAGTTAGTGGTTTAATTTCTTTGTGCTGTTGCTGATTAAATACCAGCGCGCCAACCTTATCGCCGCGAGCGGCAGCAGACCAGCTAATTAATGAAGATACATGAGCGGCTTGCACCGCTTTAGTAAGCAGCTGCGTGCCAAATGCCATTGAAGGTAGGTAGTCACAGAATAGAAAAACCGGGCGCTCTCGCTCTTCCCGATACACTTTAGTGTGAGTTTTACCCGTGCGCGCAGTAACGCGCCAATCAATAGCGCGAATATCATCACCAGGCTGATAATGCCGGGCCTCATCAAACTCCATGCCTCGGCCTTTGTGCTTGGTGAGATAACTCCCAGCAAGTTTAGCTTGTGGCATACGTTTAGGCGCCAAACTAAACAGCTTAGCTAACTGCTGGTAGCGTAATAATTCTGCGGTAGACAACGAGACGCCATTACTTTGCAGCTTGTTTAGCTGCGCTTGTACATTCACCATAGCTTAAGGGACTGCGACAGTTGCAACAATCTTATCAAGTACGTCGTTAATCGTTACGCCTTCAGCCTCGGCTTGATATGACAGAATAATACGGTGGCGAAGCACGTTGTGAACCACAGCTTGAATATCATCAGGACCAACAAAGTCTCTGCCGCTAAGCCATGCGTGAGCGCGTGCACAGCGATCTAGACTGATGGTTGCTCGAGGGCTTGTTCCCATCGCTATCCACTGGCCTAATTCCGCGTCAAAATTCGTAGGCTGACGTGTAGCCATAATCAATTGAACTAAATACTGTTCTAACTCAGGCGCCATATACAAAGACAACGCTTCTTTACGCGAGGTAAAAATATCGTCTTGAGTTAGCGTTGGTGGCGTAACAGGCGGTTCTGAGAGGGCTTCACCTCGCGTTAAGCGCAATATCTCTAATTCTGTCTCGGCGCCAGGGTAATCAATGTCCACGTGCATTAAGAATCGGTCTAGCTGTGCTTCAGGAAGTGGATAAGTTCCTTCCTGTTCTAGTGGGTTTTGCGTTGCCATTACTAAAAATAGCGGAGGAAGAGGGTAGGTTTTACTGCCTACCGTAATTTGACGTTCCGCCATGGCCTCAAGCAGGGCCGATTGCACTTTTGCGGGTGCGCGGTTGATTTCATCGGCTAGCACTAAGTTATGAAAGAGCGGCCCTTTTTGAAAAACAAACTCGCCGGTTTCAGGGCGGTAGATATCTGTACCGGTTAAGTCGGCAGGCAAAAGGTCTGGGGTAAATTGTACACGATGAAAGTCGCCGTCAATACCGTTAGCAAGTGCATTGATTGCACGTGTTTTTGCAAGCCCCGGAGGACCTTCTACCAGAAGGTGGCCGTCGGCTAAAAGAGCGATAAGAAGGCTTTTGGTTAACGCACGCTGACCAATAATCTGCTGGTCTAAATAAGCGTGTAACTGTTGAAATTGCGCTGCTGCCATAATGCAAAATTTCCGTTTGAGTTCTCGTTATCAGGAAGTGTCATCGGAACGATAGATTTATAAATCTCTGATAAAGTGATCGCTTAGCTACAAAGTAAATTACATATTAGTTAGATAGCTTTAGCCCGTCACAATGACACAAAACAGACTTTCATTTCCATATAAGGTTCATTCTATCTTTCTTCAAGTCGTCAAACAGTAATAAAAACGCGATATGCGGTTGGATGCAAAGCAAGCTTTTTAAATTTCGATAGCATAAAACGGTCAAAATTTATAACCAGGGTAAACTTTAGTTTCATTTATGTTGCCCTTAACCCTGCATTATTTGCTATTTTGTTCATTGTTTGTAAAAATCGGGTTTATTACAGGTCAGACCACTTTGGGGCGATGAGCTCAAACGGAAGTCGGTCATTAATTTAGGTGCATTATGGCAACAAAACAATCAGTTACTACCCGAGAGGGTGATCGCATCGCCATTGTCGCGGGGTTGCGTACTCCGTTTGCGAAGATGGCTACATATTTCCACGGTGTTCCGGCTGTTGATCTAGGTAAAATGGTCGTAAACGAACTTCTCGTTCGCCATGGTGTTCAAAAAGAGTGGGTTGACCAAGTTGTTTACGGTCAAGTAGTGCAAATGCCTGAAGCGCCAAACATTGCGCGCGAAATCGTGCTTGGTACAGGCATGAATATTCACACCGATGCTTATAGCGTATCTCGTGCATGTGCGACGAGTTTTCAATCTACGGTAAACATCGCTGAAAGCATGATGGCCGGTACGGTTCAGGTGGGGATTGCAGGTGGTGCAGATTCAACATCAGTATCGCCTATCGGTGTATCGAAGAATCTTGCACGTGCGTTGGTAGATTTACAGAAAACCAAGACCTTGGGTCAAAAGCTAAACATCTTTAAGCGTTTGAGCCTAAAAGATTTAGCGCCAGTACCTCCTGCTGTAGCTGAGTACTCTACAGGTTTGTCGATGGGGCAAACGGCAGAACAAATGGCGAAAACGCATCAAATTTCTCGTGAAGAGCAAGACAAGCTTGCGCATCGCTCGCACAGCCTAGCCGCTGAAAGCTGGGAAGCAGGCAAGCTGTCTAGCGAAGTGATGACCGCTTATGCTGAACCTTACAAAGGTGCTCTTGAGCGCGATAACAACGTACGTTTCGATTCTAAGCTTGAAGGCTACGCAAAACTTCGCCCGGTATTCGATAAAAAGTACGGCTCGGTAACTGCGGCAAACGCTACACCGCTTACTGACGGTGCTTCTGCAGTGCTTATGATGACAGAGAGCCGAGCGAAAGAGCTAGGTTATACGCCGCTTGGCTACATTAAGAGCTACGCGTTTTCGGCAATCGACGTGTGGGAAGACATGCTAATGGGGCCGTCGTATGCGACACCTATTGCGCTAGACCGCGCAGGTATGACGCTAAACGACCTAACACTGATTGAAATGCACGAAGCGTTCGCAGCGCAAACCTTGGCAAACCTTAAGATGTTCGCAAGTGACAAGTTCGCTAAAGAGAAACTTGGCCGCGACAAAGCGACGGGTGAAATTGATATGGACAAATTCAACGTAATGGGTAGTTCAATTGCTTATGGTCACCCGTTTGCTGCAACCGGAACACGTATGATCACGCAAATGCTAAACGAACTAAATCGTCGTGGCGGCGGTACAGGTCTTCTTACTGCATGTGCTGCGGGTGGTCTTGGTGCCGCAATGATTGTGGAGACAGAATAATATGAGTCAGGAACAAGAAATGACAAATGAAGTTCAGCCAACATCAGGTGCATTTACGTTAACCAAGCAAGATAATGGCGTAGCTATTCTTAGCATGGACGTACCTGGCGAGAGCATGAATACGCTTAAAGCTGAGTTTGGCGATGAGATATCTGCCATGCTTGATGATATTGAACGCGACAGCAGCATTAAAGGTGTGGTGTTAACAAGCGGCAAGCCAAGCTCATTCGTAGCAGGTGCCGATATCACCATGCTAGCAGCGTGTAAAACTGCGGAAGATGCCACAACGATTGCCGCTGGCGGTCAAGCCATTTTCGATAGAATTGAGAACATGAAGGCTACCTTTGTTGCGGCTATTCACGGCCCAGCGTTAGGCGGTGGTTTAGAACTAGCATTAGCGTGTCACTACCGTGTATGTACCGATTCACCTAGCACTCAGGTAGGTCTACCGGAAGTGCAGCTTGGCTTGTTGCCAGGCAGCGGTGGTACTCAGCGCCTTCCTCGCCTAATTGGCATTCAGCAAGCGATGAAAATGATGCTTACTGGGTCTCCAGCACGCGCTAAGCAAGCTAAAAAGTACGGTATTGTAGATGATGTGGTACCTCACAGTGTTTTGTTGAAGGTAGCTGAACAGTTTGCGCTTAAACGCAAACCAGAAAGGGAAGCGCCGCAAAAGAGTGTGATGGACAAAGTGTTAGAGAAAACCGGCCCGGGCCGTAACATGATGTTCAAAAAAGCGCGCGAGGCGACATTTGCCAAAACCAAAGGTAATTATCCAGCGCCAGGCTACATTATTGATGTAATTGAAACGGGCATGAACGAAGGGATGAAAGCGGGGCTTAAAGCCGAGGCTGAAGCCTTTGGTAAGCTTGTTATGACGCCGGAATCTTTCCAGTTACGTCAGATTTTCTTCGCTACGACAGAAATGAAGAAAGAAAACGGCGTTGAAGGTGTTAAACCTGAAAAAATGAAGAAAGTCGGTGTGCTTGGCGGTGGTTTAATGGGTGGTGGTATCGCCTATGTAACGTCGACCAAAGCCGGTGTACCTGTGCGTATTAAAGACGTGCGTGCTGAAGGCATCGCCAATGCAATGAAATATAGCTATGACATCTTAAACAAAAAGGTGAAGAAGCGTTTCATGCGTAACAGCGAAATGCAGAAGCAGTTAGCGCTTCTTACCGGTACGCTTGATTACAGCGGTTACCAGGATGCCGATATCGTTGTTGAAGCGGTTTTTGAAGATTTAGATCTTAAGCAAAAAATGGTGGCGGATATTGAAGAAAACTGCAAAGAAAGCACGATTTTCGCGTCTAACACCTCGTCTATTCCTATTACACAAATTGCAGCTAAGGCAGCACGTCCTGAAAATGTGATTGGTCTGCATTACTTTTCGCCAGTAGACAAAATGCCTTTGGCCGAAGTAATTGCTCACGATAAAACGTCTGACCAAGTCATTTCATCGACAGTTGAATTTGCTAAAAAGCAAGGCAAAACACCGGTTGTTGTTAAAGACGGTGCGGGTTTCTACGTAAACCGTATTTTGGCACCTTACATGAATGAAGCGGCAAACCTCATTCTTGACGGTGAGCCTATTGAGCACATCGATAAGTCATTGGTTAAGTTTGGCTTCCCGGTAGGCCCTGTGAAACTACTTGATGAAGTGGGCATTGATGTTGGTACTAAGATCATCCCATTTCTTGTAGAGGCGTTCGGCGAGCGCTTCACTGCGCCAAGTGCTTTTGACAAAGTACTTGCAGACGGCAGAAAAGGTAAGAAAAACCAAAAAGGGTTTTATTCTTATGAAGGCAAAAAACCAGGTAAAGAAGTGGATGAGTCAATCTACGAATTACTTGGGCTATCACCTTCTGCTAAGCTAAGCGAAAAAGAAGTTGCTGAACGCTGTGTATTAATGATGCTTAATGAAGCAGCGCGCTGTTTAGACGAAGGCGTTATCCGTAATGCCCGCGACGGCGACATTGGCGCTATCTTCGGTATTGGCTTCCCTCCATTCTTAGGCGGCCCGTTCCGCTATATGGATACACTGGGTATCAAACACCTTGTTGCTCGTTTAAACCATTATGCTACTGCTGTAGGTGATAAATTTGCACCTGCTGAAGTGTTAGTAAAAATGGCGGAAAACGATCAAAAATTTTACAGCTAAGTTTATAAAATGTTAAAAACCGGGCATTGCCCGGTTTTTTTATGTCTAATGGGTATTTTTGCTGGTTTATTGTTCTATTTTGGGTAGAATTCAGGCGGTTAAAAAATGTACGTGTCAATTTATTGGCGTCAATTATCAGTAAGTTAAATTGAATAATTGATGGGGACAAGTACCCCCACGTAATTAGGTTAAACAGGCGGAGGCAGTGTGATTTCACTCGTAGTATTAAGCGTTATCTTTTCTCTCTATTTTTATGTAGAAGCGTTTAAATGGGGAATGAATGCGAAGAAGTGGGCGTTTGCTGGTCTTATTCTAGGCCCTGTTTTGCTGCCCATGTTCTCTATCTCTCGCCATATACATTGGCGCAATGCGGTAGGGTTTAATAATCTTTATATTGCAGCGTAGAGTCAGCGATTACCTTATTAACTAAATGTTGTTCTTATCTTGCGGATATAAAAAAAGAGAGTAGGTACTCTCTTTTTTTGAAAATCGTTTAAGCTTCAAATTATAAGCCTACACCAACACCACCACCTGTTTGAGGTCTAATATACTCTGGCTGAGTAGTGGTTTCTTTTTGCGACTCAGGAGCCTGTTTAGCGCCTTCTAGTTTGTCGGCAGCAACTGGGGTAGCGGTAGAAAGTACTAGTGCAACAGCGTACTCTTTTAACATGTTAATTTCCTCTGATATTTTTGAACGAACAAACAAAGCCGATTTTTTATATTTGTTACCGGCACTCTAGTTATTGCTAGTTACGTGCCAATATGTAAGATGCTTTTTTAAATTCTTTAAAATCAAAGGTTTACGAGTTTTTTTTGGGGTGCTGTAAATAGGGGCAAAGCTAGCGCCATAATAATGGCACTAAAGTCTAATATACGAAGGTTGAAAGGGAAGAGTTTTGCCTAAGCTTGCCGCTTGAAGGTAGTTAGCGGGGTAAGAAATGCCCCCTCAGTAAAGAATGCCGAAGGGGGGAAGGCATTAGTACTGGCTACTGCCTAACAGTGTATGTAGCTTTTGATTTTCGGTAAGCAGCTTTTCGAAACGTTCTGCGTTTAGTGGGCGACTGTATAGGAACCCCTGTAACATCTCGCAGTCATAGCGGCGCAGTATGTCTAATTGTGACTCTTCTTCGACACCTTCTGCTACCACTTTAAGACCTAAATTGTGGGCAATATTTATAATGGCGGCTGCCATATGCCTGTCCACATTGCTTTTCGCAATATCATCGATAAACGCTTTATCAATTTTTAAGGTGTTGAGAGGGAAACGTTTTAAATACGCCAGTGACGAATAGCCGGTGCCAAAATCATCTAGCGCTAAGTGAATGCCTCGCTCACGCAGTCGGGTCATCATTTGAAGGCCGTTTTCGGGGCTTTCCATTAGCGTGCCTTCGGTAATTTCACACTCAAGGTGAAGCGGTGACAGACCTACATCGCTCAATATTCTGTTTATTCTGTCATCTAGGTCTGGTAGTTCAAACTGCTTTGCCGAAATATTAACGGCCACACGACCGCTAAATAACCCCTGATTTACCCAGCGTTTGGTATCGGCACAGGCCTTGCGAAGTACCTGCTCACCAATTTCAATAATTTGACCGGTTTGCTCTGCTAACGGGATAAATTGCCCAGGGCTTACTATGCCTTTTTGCGGGTGTTCAAAACGTACTAAAGCCTCCATGCTGACTAACTTGCCCGAAGCAATATCCACTTTTGGCTGATAGTAAACGGTGAATAGGTCGTCTTTAATGCCTTGGCGGATTAAGTTTTCAATTTGCAGCTGCCTCACTGCATTTTGATTCATTTCACCACTGAAGAACTGATAGCTGTTGCCGCCGTTGTTTTTAGCAAAGTACATAGCCGTATCTGCGTTTTTAAGCATTTCTTGGGGTGACTCACCGTCATCAGGGTAAAAGGCAATACCAATACTTGCGCCCAGCACAAACTCTTGTTTATTAATAATAAAGGGGCGCGATAACGTATCTAACAAGTTTTGTGCATAGTGGGTGACAGTATGAATATCAGCGTTATCTTCCATCAATATACTGAATTCATCGCCACCCAGTCGGTAGCAGGTGGCATTTTTGCCAGTAATGCGCTGTAGTCGCTTGGCTATTTGCTTAATTAAAATGTCGCCGGTTTGGTGGCCCAGTGAGTCGTTTATCTTTTTAAAGTTATCCATGTCCAAGCAAAGTAAGGAGTGAGCGCTGGATTTTCGCACCAAGTTTTGATGACTTGCTTGGAAAAACGAACGGTTAGGTAGCTCGGTAAGAGGATCGATGTTCGCGAGCTTTAATAGTTCTTTTTCGGTGCTCTTACGTGAAGTAATATCGCTGAAAACACCCACGAAATGACTAATTTTGCCGTCTTCATCGTGTACGGCATCAATATTCAGCTCCATTTCGTAGCGTTCGCCGTTCACACGTACGCTTTCTACCTCACCAGACCAGTTGCCTTTAGACTTAAGGGTTTTCTTGATTTCTTCGGTAAATGCATCGGGGTACAGGTGAAAATGCATGTAGCTGGCAAGGGCTTGGTCGCGGGTTTCCCCGGTGTAGCTGCAGTAAGCATTGTTAACGCTGATAAATTTGAATTGGGTATTGGTAATAAATACCCCTTCTGAAATGTTCTCTATCGAGCGCTTGAACAGGTTAAGCTGTTCTTCTGCTTCTTTTAAGTGGTGAATGTTCTTTAACGTACCCGTCATTCGCACTGGTTGTTCGTTATGGTCACGCTCAACCACTTTTCCGCGATCAAGGATCCAGATCCACTGATTTTTAAATGTCTTAGCGCGGTAGGCTAGTTCATAAAAATCACTGTTGCCTTCTAAATGCTCTCTGAGTGCAGATTTGACACGATTAATGTCGTTAGGATGAATATTGGCATCATAAGCGCCGGTGGTACGAATATCGTCTTGAGGAAAATCTAACGTGCCCCAAGTGTTTGCCCTATAAACCTGACCTCGATAGACATCCCAGTCCCACAGCTCATCGCCCGAACTCCACAACGTAAGTTTTAAACGTTCTTCTGACTCTTTAATAGCAAGCTGATTTGCCTTTCTTATTTGGTACTGGCGAATAATAAAGGCAAGTATTGCTAAGGCGATTAAACAATAAAACACAAGGGCAACGGTATGAAGCCAGGGAGGGCGCGCAATAGTAATTTTTAAATCTCTGCTGTCAGACCAAGCTTTACCTGGCTCTTTCGCTTGTACTGAAAATGTATAGTTACCAAATGAAATATTGTTAAACTGTGCAGTACGTTCTTTATCGACGTAAACCCAGTTACTTTCAAAACCGGTAAGCTTGTATCGATAGGTTACCTGATCCGGATAAACCGGGTTAACAAGCCCAAATGAAACACTAAAGCGCGTTTCGTCGTGCTTAAGCATTAACTGTTCTTCATAAGTGATACTTTCTTTTAAAGCCTGATAACTTGAAGTGTCTTCACTTTTGTCTTGTGTATATCTGGTTTTTTCAACTGAACCAAACACACTCACTTGATACAGTTGTGGAGGTAGGGTTTGCTCTACTTGATCATTAACGTTTATTGCTTGCTTTGAAATTTTAACAAAGCCTTTGTTACCACCAAAATAAATTGTCTCATCAGAAGTGGCAATGACGGCGCCTTCACCAAGTGAGTTAAATTCCAACTGGGCGTTAGGAATACTGTCTGCTTCTCTGAGCGAAGGTAGGTGAACCTTGTGTACCCCCTTTGCATCGGAATACCAAATGCTGTTTCCTACAGCTACTGTTGAAGTTATAAAACCACTTTGGTTGTCTCTTTTTTGCTTATTAATCAGGGTGAAGCTTTTCTTATCTAGCTGAATAACGCCACCAGACCGTGTGGTCAACCATAAGCCAGAAGCAGTTTCGTGTACACCATAGACTAATGAATTTATTCCATTGGATGAGTCTAAAACTCGAACGACTTCTCCCTCATTTACAGAGTAAATGATTAGCTTTTCACCTGCTCTAAACCAAATGTTATTTTTGTCATCTTCATAAATTGCTAATATGCCTTTGGCTTGTTCAGTTGTTTCCGTTTTTATTACTTCATTGTTTTGTATCTGGCTAGAACTAGAGTTGGTGTTTATAGAGAAGATACGGCCATCTAACACTTGTAGCCAGATGGATGAGTCGCCCTTGAAAATATAATCTATGAATGTGCCTTTGAAATACTCATGTACTAATTCTAGGTTGTCGCCATTATCTTTTAGCACGAGTAAGCCAGCAGACGAAGCAATCCAAATATTATCTTGTTCATCAATTTCAATGTCCCAGTAATGTATAGCTGGGTCCATGTCTTCGAAAAATTTGAAAAAGGATACCTTGCCTGTTTCTCGGGATATTTTACCTAGCCCTTTTTGCTGAGAAATTAGGTAGAGTGTCTTATTGCTGCTTTCGGCAAAGCCCCACAGGGTAGAATAATTATCGTCGCTGTGGCGCTCGGAGTTGTAAACTGGCTGAAAATGTACGCTGGCATATTCAGGATGATACTTAAAAGCGCCCCGATGAAAGGTGGCGGCCCATACAACACCCGTCCGGTCCTCAATTACTCGAAATACGATGGCCGATGGAATGCCAGTAGAACTATAAATATCTGAATTCAAATGCAAATAATCAGGTTGATAATCTGCCGATATAGAGCTCTCAGCAGCATCTGACAATAAAAACAGTCCGATATAAGTGCCCACCCAAATATCTTTACCTACCACAGAAATTGAAAAAGAATTAACTTCTTCGGTTACGCCCAAATCATCACTTTTAATGCGCTTTAAAATACGACCATTAGACGCTAAAACAATAAGGCCTTCATTTGTCGCCAACCAATAATTGCCGTTAATTACAGTGATATCGTGCAGTGCACGTATGTCTAAAGAAACACCCCAAGGGTTCACTTTACTTGCATTGTGAACTTCCAGCGTTTCAACGTCTATTAAGGCAGCACCGAATTGGTTAGAGCCAACCCATATACGGTTAGCCTCTTCAAAAATCACTTTTATAAAGCTTTCTTCTTTAAAAACTTGAGTGAGGACACTGATTTGTGAAGCTTTTTTTGAATAACGATACAAAAACTTTTTATCTGCAAATAAGATGTCGCCATTTTTTGATTGAGAGATGGCAGTGATTAAATCGGTTTTAATAACAGAGTTATCTTTGTTGAAGACTTTAAAGTTGTCGGACGCGGGCTGATAAAGTGCTAATCCGGAATGAGTACCAACCCACAGTTGCCCTTCAGAATCGACAAATAGTGTTTTAATGAAACCAGAAGGTAAGGAGTTTGGATCAACATCTGACGGGTGGTATTGCTTTACGTCATAACCCGAATAGCGATTGAGGCCATTTGACGTCGCTAGCCAAATAAACCCCATATGGTCTTCCACAATGTCTAACACTGCGGTATCTGATAGGCCGTGTTGCTTATTTAATTCTGTGAAGTGAAGATCAGACACTTCTATCGCCTTTGCAGAATTGAAAATAATTCCAGACAAAGCCAACGAGAGAAGCAGCATTGAATAAATTAGGGTTGAGCGCACCTATACACCTTTGGCATACGCCATTTATTATTTTTTTAATTTTTCTGGCAGCATCCCTAACAACCAGAATGATAAATATGCCGAATTAACCGAGTCTCTACAAGGACTTTTTAGAGATAGCAGGGATGATGGGTTACTTATTAAGCAACCGAGGGTAAATTCGATGTCTATTTATCGACACCATGGTCAAAAACTTGACGTTTATATTCTGGCTATCTTGTAGGTTCGTGTTTGTTTTCCACAAGATGTTGAAAGAACGGGCTATGTTGCTAGCTACTTTTTAAGTTGGCTATTTATGAGCGCAGTATACTTACCGCGTAAACACGATGCTAAACGTACTGTGAATAGACAGGCAAATCGCCGGTTTTGTTTAACACTATGCTATTAGTATACGTTGATTAGTAGTACGGGATTTCTTGCTTAAAGTGAGAAATGCTGTTGATAGTTCGTTTCCCTTGTGTTTCGATTGCTTCGAACTTTCCTCTTGAAAACAGAACCAGTTCTCCGCAACGTTCACGTTTAGCGAGTTGGTGTGCAAAATCTTGAATTTCTTCAAAACTCAGCGCTTTCACTCGCTCGGCAAGCTTAACATTTCTATTAAATCCTAAATCCTGGGTACCTAAGCTTACCCATAATCGTTGAGACTTCATCGAAAGGGTAAGGTCCCGTTCTTCTAGCTGCTTTATGAGATTTTGTTGAATAGTTGGCCAATAGAAGCGGTAGAATTCTATTTCGTTTAACTGCTGAAATAAAAAGTCGGTCATCGCATCTAACAAGTGTTTGGGACTGCATTGTGGACTTTGAATGTAAAACGCCATGCCGGGGTGCTGGTTGTGTGGAACATAGCCCGTTCCTACGATATAGCCCAGTTGTTGTTCTGTACGTAACGAATTGAAAAATGGAGCGGCTAGCATTTGCTCTAATACCATACATAACGCCGTATCGGTTAACCCTGGGGACGGAGCCTGTAGATAAAGCACAACCGCTGAATCGTCATGATTGCACAGCACTTCATGATAAAGTGTCCCGCCTACTGGAAGCTTAGATACGGCGCGTGATAGTGGACCACCACCTGCATTCTTACATTGTTTTTGTAAGTTTGCTGAAAAGGCTTTTGCTTCTTCACTCGCCCAGTTTCCGTGAATAAATGCTTCAATAAAATAATGTTCAAAAGCACGGGTTCTGAAATTAAGCATTTGCTCGTAAGAGATAGTGTCTATCACATCTAAAAGTTCTACTGGAGCCTGGGTATTGCGTTGAATAAGCACGCTTAATCTAGAAAATAAACGGTTAGTTGGCTTGTTCAATAGCGAGTTGTGAAGGCTTTGGAGCTGCAGCGTTTTGTGATGCTCAAACGCTCTTTCGTCGGGTACAAAATCAAGTACAGCATCGAGAAGTTCGTTGGCCAAAAAGGTTTGCTGGTTAGTAAAGCCTCGCGTGTGAAGCGTAAAACCAGCTTGATGGCCATATATACGATAGTGAAGACCGGCAATTTCAGCTCGATAGTATTTTGCCTGCAAATGATCATTTAAAGCGCCAAGCCAAATGCGTTTAGCGGCAACAGACAGTAAAGAGTCAGAAAATTTTGCAGCGTCAAAAGAAATATAAATATCGCCTTTAGGGCTGTGGAACTGCTGGTCTTGGGCAAACCAGAACCGGTAACCGCCGGTATCGACTAACTTATTAGGAATGTTAAATCCAGTCTCAGGCAGTATAAGGCTGTACTCGTTTGCTAAATAAGGGTTGGGTGGAGGAAGCTGTAATTCACTTATAGGTGAAGGTGAAGATAGTTTTTGCAACAACACAGCATCAATTTTCTCAACGCTATATTCAGCTTCGTAGAATGCACAAACTTGAGTGGTCTTTACGTCTTTCGAAATAACTTTCAGACGAATGTTGTCTGGAGTGAAATAGGACAAAGCATGTTCAATGACGCTTTTATCATAACTTCCTATGGTAGAACGCAGTTTGCATAATTCGTCTGGACCAAAAATAAACTGGTGCTGCGCATATTCAGTGACCAGGCTAAGTGGCTTGATATTTTCTTCGTACTCAAGGGTTAGCGTATTTAACTTCGATTTCTCGTGAAAGCGCCAATCCTCATGAGAAGCGTCTCGAATTATTGAGATATAACTAAAAAGTGCCTCTAATACACGGTCTTTGTTGTCGAGCCCGTTTTGCGACAGCTGAAAGCTCACATTAAAGTCTTTAAAGTTGTCTCCTTCTATACCTGAACCAGCAATGAGGTTCAGCGCCCAGTCTTTTTCTTTAAGGTAGGCAAGTAAACTTCCTTCACCTTCATCCCCAATTAAATGACTAATATAGTTCAATGGTTTTGTTTTGTAGTCGTTCTGCAAAGCGGGTAGGGCGAACGTTACTATCATTCGCTTAGCTGACTGCAGTGGGTGAATGTTTATTTGTATTCCTAGCTCATTATCGGTGTAAAGCGGTGGCCAATCATCAGCTGCCAATTCACCTTGTGGCATACTACCGAAACATTGGTGCACTAATGCTTCAAGCTGCGGGAGCGGCATGGTACTGACGATACACAAGCACATGTTTTTTGCGCAGTAATAGGTTTGATGAAGTGTTTTAAGGCGTTGTTTAAGCGCGGCGCATCCATGTTGAGAAAAGGTATCACTATTACCTACTGAAAACTTAGCAAAGGGGTGCTGGGGATTACAGGTTTCTTTGTGAATTTGATAAAGTCGACGCAGGTCGTCTTTCTTTTTGAATTCAAATTCTGCATGGATATTCTTGATTTCGTTAGTGAGCGCCTCGTCCTCAAACAAAGGTTGTCTAAGCATATCGGCGAACGCGGGCAAGGTTTGCGCAATAGCGTCACCGCTACAGTTGAAATGGTAGTTTGCATACTCGGTGCCTGTCCACGCGTTTATCGTGCCCCCATGCTGCTCAATAAAACCATTTATTGCGTTAGGCTTGGGTAAATGACGGCTTCCCATAAACAACATATGCTCTAACAGGTGAGCTAACCCCTGACAGTCATCAGGGTCGTAAAAGTGCCCAGCTCTTACCGCCATAGAGACAAACGACTCACTTGCCTCAGGCGTATAACATAACATAGCGCGTAGCCCGTTAGGTAACATAACGTGGTGCGCGTCTTCTAGGTTTATTGTGTTATTCACATCGTCTCATATTTGATAAAAGGCACCTTACTGCTGGAGCGTCTATTAAGATAATCTTCACAAAACCTTAAATAATGGTCGAAAATTCTCATTATTCATAGTTTAGCGCTAGGCGAAGAATCAGCTCTCTGATATCGTTAGCGTACTTTCATTAATACTATGCGCAATGTTATGTCAGGTCAAAGTAGCAACGACGACATTTATCTTTTCATTATGCGTCACGGTGAAGCAGAAGCGCCCAGACTCGATGATAAAAGCAGGCAACTTACACCATTAGGTAGAGAGCAAGCCAAAACAGCAGCTTTATGGTTAAAAGACCAGTATTGCCAGAAAGGCATTGTGGACTTAGCGCTTGTGAGCCCTTATCGTCGAGCCAAACAGACCCATGATATGGTATCGCTTGATATCATTGCGAACAAAGTTGAAAATAATGAAGATATTGTTCCGGAAGGCTCGCCAAGACTGGTGAGTGATTATATTGATGGACTTCTTCACGCCGCGGTCAATTCCAAAAAACCAATCAAAAAACTTCTTGTTGTTAGTCACATGCCGCTAGTTAGCTATCTCGTTGATGAACTGTGCCAGTCTTACACCACAAGTTTGTTTTCTACGGCCTCAATTGCTGTTATCAAGTATTCTTTAAAAGAGCACAAAGGCACGCTGGTAACGCATTATCAAGGGCTGTAAACGCCTTGCTCCTTCTTAGCGATTAATTTCGGAAATTGAACAATTAATCGTTAAGTATATTCCCACATGGTCGATAGACTCTTTGAGAGTGTCAAAGTTTATTCTATTGAAGGGTTGGGAAATGGACAGCAAATCTATTCCTGAGCTCCTTAAACGTTCATTGCAATCGCATATGGCGGAGGCTGATTTACGTGAAGATAAGGAGACGCAGGATATTATTGCCAAATTATCTGAATTGTCAGATAAGGTCGCTGCTGCGAAAGCTAGAGCGCTGGCAAATAGAGCACAGCGTCTAGCTGACGAATCAAAAGGTTAGCTGATAAGGCCGAAAGGCAGGTTAACCACCAAAACGCTTAGTGGTCATTATTCGACTCTTTAGGTGCAACATAGTATTCCGGCATGATTCTGACGGTTTTTATCATGCTTTCTGAAATGTCTACAATTTCTAACGGATAACCCGCCAAACGCACACTTACTTTGTTCTCAGGAATATCTTCAAGATACTCAAGTAATAAACCATTAAGGGTTTTAGGGCCTTCCGTAGGCAGGTTCCAATCCATTTCTCTGTTCAATTCTCGGACGTTGGCACTACCATCAACCAATACTGAACCATCCTGTTGTACGTGTGCTTCTTTACTGTGGTCTGGAACCATACTGGTGGTAAAGTCACCGATAATCTCTTCAAGAATATCTTCAAGAGTGACTAGACCCATAATGTCGCCATACTCATCAACGACCAAAGCAATGCGCTCTTTTTCCGCTTGAAACTTATACATCAGCGTGTGCAGTGGGGTAGATTCAGGCGTGTAGTAAATCTCACGAACAGCGCGAAGCAAGCTTGATTTAGTAAACTGGTCTTTTGATAGTAGGCGCAGGGCGTCACGCACATGCACAAAGCCTACCGCATCGTCGACACTGTCTCGGTATAATAAAACACGGGTATGTTGAGCATGGGTTAAGGCTTTTTGAATTTTCTTCCAATCGTCGTTAATGTCGATAGCAAAAATTTCAGCACGTGGCACCATGATATCTTCGGCCGTTACGCTTTCTAAGTCCAAAATACTCACCAACATATCTTGGTGTCGCTTAGGGATCATGGCACCAGCTTCAAAAACCACGGTTCTTAACTCTTCTCGACTTAACGAGTCGTCACTTCCACTTGCAGGACTAATTCTTAGCAAAGCTAGAATGCCGTTTGTGATACCGTTAATTGCTGCCACAAAAGGGTACAGCAAGGTAAGCAGTGGAAGCAGAATAATGGAGCTCGGAAATGCCACTTTTTCTGGATACAGCGCAGCTAGTGTTTTCGGCGTTACTTCTGCAAAAATAAGTAGGACCAGCGTTAAGCCAAAGGTAGCAGCAAACAGCCCCCAATAGTCACCGAATAAACGAATACAAAGTATGGTTGCAAGCGAGGATGCTGCAATATTAACTAAGTTGTTTCCGATGAGAATAAGGCCGATAAGGCGATCAGGTCGTTCTAGAAGTTTAGCAACACGTATAGCTGAGCGGTTGCCTTCTCCTTGCAAATGCTTGAGTCGATAACGATTAATCGACATCATGCCAGTTTCTGAACTAGAGAAATACGCAGATAGTAATATGAGTACGCCGAGCGCGATAAACAGCGTACTCGTTGATATGTCGTCCAATTAATGGGTTCCTGTCTTAACTTAGGCTTCAAATGTATTGATTTGAGGTCCGAGTTTCAAGGGGAAATTGTCGATATGCCCCTAAATTGTCGATATGCCCCTAATTAACTAGATAACACCGAAAAGTGACAAGCGCCGCCGAGCCGCGTATAAAGCAACCCCCGGCAGCGAGCTCAGCAATATATACAGGGAGTCTTAAAGAAGAAATTCGCGAACTAGTTTGCTGCCAAAATAGGCAAGGGACAGTAGCGTCACCCCCAAGATTGTCATCACAATAACTTGTCGCCCGCGCCACCCTCGAAGCTTTTGGCCTATAAGAAGGATAAGAAATACCACAAGCGCTGCAGCGGAAAGTACTGTTTTGTGCGCATAGGTTTTATTAAACATATCTTCTAAGAAAACAAACCCGCTAATTAGTGAGACGGTTAGTAAACAAGTTCCCGCAAGCAACAGCTTGAACAAAATGTTTTCTACAAGCATTAAAGGCGGTAGTGATGAATGTAGTAACGCAGCACCTTTTTGCTTTAACCGGTAGGTAATGTAGGACATTTGCAGTGCGTATAAGAATGCAATGACCAAAGTGCAGTAAGCAAACAATGACAAGCTAATATGGATAACTAAGCCCGGCTGCAGCTCTATGTGCATGATGTACGACACGGGAATAAACTGTGAGGCGAGTACCGTAAGACTTGCAAAGCCGAATACAACAGGAAGTAAAATAAGATTAGGAATGGCGCGGGCAAATATAAGCATGGAAACGGTGATTATCCACGACACTAATGAAAGCACGTTGGTTACACTCATGTCTTGCCCAGGCGCGACAATAATAACCTTGGTGAGAAAAGCGATATGTGCAATTGCCCCAACACTAGCGATGGATAGCCCTAATCGCTTATTCGGGCCGTCTTGGTGTACGAATTTGCCAATAAGTACTGCCGCAGCTAATGCGTAGAGTAAAGCAGCAGAAATGGCGAAAAGGGTGTTCATGATGCGTCCTGTAATAGGTAGGTGACGTCTTCACCGACTGAGTCGGTATTGATACTGCAACTTGCAAGTAAATTCAACCATCTCCTTGATTTTGTTTGTTTCACACCCACTTTTAGTGTGGATATAGGATCATGGAAGGACAATTTTTACTCCATATCGACTTCGAAATTCGTACATCAAATTTCGACAACCCTTAACGCAAAAGTTTAAAAATTTAACCGCAATTGTGGGTACGTTACCGTTCGCTTTTACGTTACAATGCGGGCATTACGTCTGAAATAAAAAGAAGTTTCATACTATGTTTGAGAATTTATCAGAACGCTTAGGCCAGACCTTACGAAATGTCAGCGGTAAAGGGCGTCTTACTGAAGACAATATTAAAGAAACGCTACGCGAAGTGCGTATGGCGCTACTTGAAGCCGACGTTGCGCTACCCGTAGTAAAAGCGTTTGTTGCACAGGTAAAAGAACGTGCAGTTGGTACCGAAGTAACCAAAAGCCTCAAGCCTGGCCAAGTATTTATTAAAATCGTTCAGTCTGAACTAGAGTCGGTGATGGGGGAGGCGAACGAAAAGCTTAACCTCGCAACTCAACCTCCGGCTGTTGTGCTTATGGCGGGCGTACAGGGTGCGGGTAAAACTACGTCTGTAGGTAAACTTGCGAAATACCTAACTGAGCGCGAGAAAAAGAAAGTGATGGTAGTGAGTGCCGACGTTTATCGTCCGGCCGCTATCAAGCAGCTTGAAACCCTTGCCGGTGAAGTGAATGTAGCTTTTCACCCGTCAACGATTTTACAAAAGCCCATTGATATCGTTAACGATGCCATTGTTGAAGCGAAGAAGAATTTCTTCGATGTACTACTAGTGGATACAGCAGGTCGTTTGCATGTCGACAGCGACATGATGGACGAAATTAAAGAGCTTCACGCTGCTGTTAAGCCAATTGAAACTCTGTTCGTGGTTGATGCCATGACCGGTCAGGATGCTGCGAATACGGCAAAGGCGTTTAACGACGCGCTACCGCTAACCGGTGTAATACTGACCAAAGCAGATGGTGATGCACGAGGTGGTGCTGCACTGTCGGTTCGTCACATCACGGGTAAACCTATCAAGTTTATCGGTATGGGCGAAAAGGTTGATGCACTTGAGCCTTTCCACCCTGAGCGTATTGCGTCTCGTATCTTGGGCATGGGCGACGTACTTAGCCTTATCGAAGAGGTTGAGCGTAAAGTCGATAAGTCGAAAGCGGAAAAGCTGGCCAAGAAGGTACAGAAAGGAAAAGGCTTCGACCTGCAAGACTTTAAAGATCAGCTTGAGCAAATGAAGAACATGGGCGGCATGATGGGAATGCTTGATAAGCTTCCTGGCATGGGCGGTATGTCTGACAAAATTAAAGATCAGGCAAATGACAAGCAGTTCAACCAAATGGAAGCCATTATTAACTCAATGACACCGGCTGAACGTGCGCGCCCAGATATGATTAAAGGGTCGCGTAAGCGCCGTATTGCAGCAGGCTCAGGTACGCAAATTCAAGACGTAAACCGTTTGCTTAAACAGTTTACGCAAATGCAGAAAATGATGAAAAAGATGTCTGGCGGCGGCATGAAGAAGATGATGCGCCAGATGAAAGGCATGATGCCTCCGGGTGGCGGTTTTGGAGGCCCAGGTGGTCCAGGCGGCCCGGGTGGATTCGGCGGTCCAGGCGGATTTGGCGGAGGCGGTGGCTTCCCTCCACGTTAAGGCTATCGCATAATTTCATAACGCTAAAAAACCTCAATCGCAGCAATGCATTGAGGTTTTTTTATTTTTTTGCATCTAATATCAATCGTCGCCCGTTTGGCTTATTGAGTAGGACGTGAGCAGTACTTATCGCATTGCGCGGTTGGCAGCGTCTCTTCACTAAACAACAAGTACGGAGATGAAGATGGAATTCAATAAAACATCACAACAAAAATTAAAACTTTCACTATTAGCTTCAGCTATGGTTTTGGCCTTAAGCGCCTGTGATGGTGATGACGGGAGCGACGGTTTGAATGGCGCAGATGGTATCGATGGCGCACCAGGCCAAGATGGAGCTCCAGGGCAAGACGGTGCGCCTGGCTTTGCTGCTGGTACGTTTTTGGTTGCGAATAATGGCGATGCTAATCGCAACACGGTAACTGTGGTAGATCAAAATGCCAATGCACTCAGCACGGTAAGCACAGGCGCTAATGAAGGCATTGTTTTCACTGAAAGCGGAGCCTTGGTGCAAGCAGGTGACAGTGATTTACCTTTATTGAGGACATTGTGCAATTTCGATGTCCAAACTAACTATATGATGAATACGGGTAACGAAATCACCGGTACAGCAACAGGCCTGGTTAACCCTAAAGGTATCGCGTTTGCTGAAGACGCTGGGTTGGTAATGGTAGCTGATTTTAACGGTCAAAAGGTAAGCGTTTTCGGTGGGCAAGCGTCGGGAGACGTTGCGCCTGTTGCTGAGATTATGGTTTCTGCAAAACCATGGGACCTAGCATACGATGAACAGAACGATAGATTATTTGTGGCTCTAACCGATGGTACGCTAGCGGTATATGACAATGTAGCTGGTTCGGGTTTTGCGCCCACAGTAATGCGCTCGGTGGTACCTTCTGATGCAGACGGAAATCAAATATCAGTAAACCTTCATGGTATTGTATATGAGCCTATGTCTAACCGCATGGTGTTGTCAGACGTTGGCGATGCTGCAATTGCCGATGATGGTCAAATTTTTGTTTTAGAAAATGTCTCTACGGCTGACGGAGCTGTCGTTCCAACAAGAGTTATCGGTGGAGCATCGACGCAGCTCGGTAATCCTGTAGATATTATTCTTACGGGCTCTGACCTTCGCGTGGCGGAAAAATCAAACGACGCCATTTTGGTCTTCTCTAACATATTCAACGGTGCTAGTGGTGACATTGCCCCGACGTTATCTACACCTTCGGTGAAACCAGAGTCTTTGGCTGAATTTAAAGAACTAGATGAAATGAAGGACGCCTCTGACGACGGGATAACTACCATGCCTATTATGGGCCTTTCGGTATCAAGTAACCCTGCAAGCGAAGGTGCAACCACGGGGCAAGTAGCGCAATACAGCGCAGTACTTTCCAGCGAGCTAAGCACCTTTGAGGCTGGTATGAGCATTGAGAGTGCCGCTTTCACGGCTAGTGGTGATGGTGTCATCACCTTTGATGATGTGGATAGCTCAACAGGTGGCTTACTAGTAATCAACCGCTTGAAAACTATGCGCGATGGAATGACGTACAGCGATAGCTACGACCACATGATTATGGGTAGCGCTACCGGACTGATTGCACCTAAAGGGTTAGATATTGCCTCAGAAGCAGGTGTGGTATTTGTAGCTGATGTCAACGAAACTACTCCTGCCGTTCGCGTATTTTCGCCTTGTGCGTCAGGCAATGTTGCGCCTCTATTAACACTTGAAGCGTCCAACGGGGCGCGCCCTTGGGATGTGGATTACGACCCATCGACTGATAGCGCCTATCTGGCGTTAACTAACGGTTCGGTTGCCGTGTTTGAAGAAGTGATGCGCAAAATGGAAAGCGGTGAAACCGTAATTACGGGTGAAGACAGGCTGATTGTTCCTGCAAGTGGTGGGACAGCATTTGCCGCGCCGACCAACATCCATGGCATAGACTATGATAGCCAAAGCGATAGCTTGGTCATTTCCGATGTAGGCAGCGCAGCGGATGCTACTGACGGTAAATTGTACGTGATCCCTGGCGCAGGCAGTGCCGATGGCATAACTGATGTATCGGTTAATATTGCAGGACCGAACTCAATGTTGGGTAATCCGGTAGACTTGATGCTCAGCAATGGCCATGTATATGTTGCTGAAAAATCAAATGGCATGATCCTGCGCTTTGACAATATTCTAAATGCAGCCTCGGGTGACATTGCGCCGACTTTCAGCATGATGTATCCCGCGCCTGAGTCGGTAAATGTATTGTCAGTGAAGTAAAACAGCTGATAGACAGCCTTATAGAAACAGTTCACTTCTTAGCTGTTCAATGAAAGCTTTATGCTTTCGCTAAAGCGGCACGTACCTAATCAGTACGTGCCGCTTTATTTTTAAGTAGCGTTATCGGCATATTTAAATGCTTTGCTAACTTAACTTTCAAACAATAGCATGCTTTGTAACCAACAAATCGCCGCGCATCTGTGCAAATTCGTGAATTCATAATACACTGACGGGCTACATCGTGCGCATGTGCTCGCTTTCTTTCAGGTAGGCAACTTTTACCCTATCAAAGCAGGTACAGTTTTGTGCTGTGTGAGCGTTCACGCGGCAGAGTTATTGATACAGGAACACTATGGCAGGCTTAAAACGTATTATTCTTATCGACACGCATTTACCAGGCGTAGTCGAGCTAAAGCTTGATGGACACACCAATATTTGTGGTACCAATGCGTCGGGTAAAACCACGCTTCAACGACTTATTCCCGTGTTTTACGGCGAGTACCCAAGTCGCGTGGTACCGGCAACCCGTGACAGCTTTGAACGCTGGTATTTGCCTCGTTTGTCTAGCTTTATTATTTATGAATACACGCGTGCCGAAGGTGACCTGTGCCAAGCAGTGTTAAGCTCAAATGGTACGGGCGTAAATTACCGTTTAATCGGCAAGCCATTTGAAATCAGTGACTATTTAATAGAGCAAAAGAACGGCAAACACGCCAGTGTAAGCAGCGCCGAGCTTGCACGTGCTATGAAGCGTAACAACATATTGGTTACGAGCTTACTTAATACGAAAGACTTCCGCGCAATCATCCAAAACGATCACGGTGTGCTTAACCAGAGTAACAATGCCCGTGAGTTATTAGGCTACGCTAAAATCTTTAGCCTTTGCGAACCGTCGAAACACATGCGCCACATCGAAAAACTGGCTAAAGCGGTTCACTCTAAAGAAGGCAAGATGGAAACTATCAAGGCCATGATTGCCGCCATTTTAGAAGAGGATGGCGTTACGCCACCTACTTCAGGCCTAAGCCGGCACCGCGTCGATGACTGGATTAAAGAGTGTCATTTAATTAAACAATTCGACAAAATTCGCCCTGAGTTTTCTAAACTCGAACAAGCTGACATGGCGCTAACCACAACAGAGCAAGTGCTTGCTAACCTTAAGCATAGCTTCGAGCTTGATAAGACCTACTTGGCTGCGCGCGTTGAAACAACAAAGAATGAACTGGATGAGAATAGCTTCCAGCGCAAACAAACGGACAGCGAGTGGGGTGATACCCGTGATCACCTAAATCAGGTGATTTCATCTGCTCGCGCCGATGTTGAGAAGTTCACCAGTGAACTTGATACGGTAGAGCGTGAATTCGATAAGTGGCAAGACGACAATATTGAGCAGCTTAAAGAAGACGTGGCAAATTTGTCGCAGTGGCAAAATGAAAAAGCCATGGCCGATAGTCGCTATGTATTGCTTACTGAAAAACACCAAGATATTGAGTCAGCCTACAACAAGCGCTTGGCTGAGCTAGGTGAAAAGCTGTCAATTACCCTAGAAGAAATGTCAGCCGCACGCCAAGAAGCCGCAGAGAATAAAGCTGAGCAGCAGCAGAGCGAGCGTGAAGCATTAAGTCGCATTCAGAGCGACTACAATAGCCAGCTAAGCGCGCTTCAGAACGATTACCAAAATAGTTTGAATGAGTTAAAGGTAGCTGAAGCTGAACTAAAAGCTTCACTAAGTAATGCAGGCTACAACGAGTTTGAACAATCTCAGCTAGATATTCTTGATGCGGCCATCAAAGAAGCATCGATTAATGAAGATGCAGCGCGCGGTGAGCTGCGACAAGCGCAGCAGGCGCACAGCAAATCAGTTGAGTTTCGCAAAGAGTGTTCTAATGCGTTAGATAAAGCGCGCAACGCCTTTCAACAAGAAGAAAAAGCGGTTAACAAAATTAATGCGCTTCTTTACCCTGGCGAAGGCTCGCTACTTGAGTTCTTGCGCGCCAATGTCGATGACTGGGAGCTATCCTTAGGTAAAGTTGTTCGCCCTGAGCTACTAGAGCGTACTGATTTAGCACCTGCTATGGCAAAGAATGCACAAGGCGACAGCGATACCTTTATGGGCGTTAAGTTAGCACTTACTGAACTTGATACCCCAGACTATGCCTTTACCGAACAAGCCCTTAAACAGCAGCTGCAAGAAGCTGAAATTCGTCAAGCCGCTGCCCTTGCCGCGCAGAACGAATGTGAACAGCGCCTCGCGAAAGCGAACGAAGATGTGCGCAACGCCGAGCTTGTGGTTACCCAAAAAGACAACGCTGTTAAAAGTGCCGAAGCCAGCCGTAAACGTGCACAGCAAGACCGCGATACGGTACTTAGTGAATATCAGCAGGCGCTTTCTGCACGTAAGCAAAAAGCCAAAACTAAGCTTGAAGCGAATCAGCAGTCGCAAAAGCAAGCGAAGGCGCAGTTTGAGCTAAGTCGTGACGAAATCAAAGATCAGCAGCGCGAAGCGGAAACCGAACACAAATTCCATTGGCAGCAGCTTATCGCTGATAGTGAAGCACGTATATCTCAGCTTGATAGCGACATGCGTAAGGCGAAAGACAACGCTGCACAAGACCGCAAAGATATGCAGAGCTGGCTGGAAAGCGAATTAAGTAATCGCGGCGTGGATGTTGATGAAATAGGTCAGCTTAAAAAGCAAATCAATAAGCTTAAAGAAGACATTACTCGCACTGAAACCCATCGTCATAAAGTGGCCGACTACGAACGTTGGTACACTAACGTGTTTACCAAGCAAAAAGTGGTATGGCAGGAAGGGCTATCTAAGTCGCGTAAGTTATTGGGTGAGTCCGAGCGTAATTTAGCTAGCAAACAAGCCACCTATAAAGCTAATCGCGAACAGCTTCAAGAGCAGCATGGGCAGCTTGAAACTACGCTTAAAACTGCCAGTGAGCACTTGGAACAGGTTAAAACCTTAAGTAAATCTCTTGCCAAGCTTACGCTTCAAGCGGGTGATGAAACGGCTGAAATTAAGCATGACGATGTAAGTATTGGTCAGCGTATCTCAGAAGTGCAAAGCCAGCTTCAAGAGCGCGAAAACTTACTAAGCGATATTCGCGCCTATGTAGAAAGATTCGATCAGCTTATTGCCGCGCAAGCGGGCACAGGTTTGTCGGATACGTGGGAGCGCGCCCGTGAAGAGTGCGCAACGCTGAACGCCCACGGCGTGAAGAGCTTTGATCACCGCCGTATGGTGTCGCACTTGGCACAGCTTCTAAACGTGATTGTCCCGCAGAAGCTACAGGGCTTGCGTGAGCAAGGCCGTATCTTTGGTGCCGATCTTTCGCAATACTACTTTGTACTTGCCGATATCGACAAACGCATTGTGTCGCAAAGCCGCCGTATTACCCAAGAGGTCGACGGCGACCTTTCTCTTGATGGTGTATCAGACTCGGCTGTTAAAATTCGCTCACGTATTAGTGAACTTGAATTCTGGCCTGAACTTGAGCAATTCAGAAAGCTCTATGAACACTGGATGGAAGAGGGGGCTAACGAGTTACCGGAAGAAGAATACGGTCAAAGTATGCGTCGGGTTCTTGATATTCTTGGCCGTGCAGCGCTTACGGGCGGCATTAGCAAGCTACTTGATATCGAGCTACACCTACGTGAGGGTAAAAGTGACCTTGTTATTCGTACCGACCGTCAGCTTAACGAGTCATCAAGCCACGGTATGGCCTACCTAATTTTGTGTAAATTCTTACTCGCTTTCACCCGTCTTCTGCGCGGCGATGCTGACGCCACAGTGCATTGGCCTATCGATGAACTAGGTACACTTCACCAAAACAACGTGAAGAAAATCTTTGAAGCGTGTCAAAACAATAACATTAGTGTAGTCGGCGCATTCCCTAACCCAGAATCGGAAGTACTGACATTGTTTGAAAACCGCTACTTGATAGATAAGGTAACCCGTCAACTGCAGGTGGTTCAGCCAAAAGCAAGCGCTATAGGGGCGCGCATTAAACAGAAAAAAGAAGCAGAAAAGAACGGTGAAGTAGCAGGTGAGGAGGCATCAGCATGATGACAGAACAAGGCCGTGTACTAAGTGCACTTCTACAAGGCGCGTTTATTTGTCAGGTGACCGATGAAGAGGCATGGCGTTTTCTTAAATCAAGAGACAACGCTGCGCAGTTAGAACCTCATTTAGCGTTATTAAATCGTACATTATCGACCACCGCTGAGGGTGACGTATTCTTTGCCAGCTTCCTCACCATTGGTGAGAACGAGCGCAAAGTGCTTACACAGCAGTTCCAAGATACAGCATCTAACCTAGTGCCTCTGGTAGAGTGGTTGCTGCTGGTTCAGCAAGCCAATGAATCTGATATGCCCATTACCATGGGTAGCGCTATTCGACTAAACGAGCTGCAAACTACCATTGAAGACACCCCCGCCTATGCTGAGCAGTTAGAGAAAATATCGCGCTATCGCATGTTTGGTTCTACCAGTGTGAATTTGGATGGTCAGCTAAAGCAGGTGTTTAAACGCTTAACCGAAATGGGTTATCTGATTAAGCCAAACCCAGATAAACAGATTTATTTGGGCACTGGCAAAATTGAACACCTTTACGAAATGCTACGTTTTATTGATGAAACTGAAGCGCTGAGCCTATCTGAGCAGGCGGAGGCCGCTATTTCGCAAGGTAGCTTGATATGAGCCAGGTGTTAATTCAGGCAGGGATTAAACTATTAAACGCATTGGGTCGCCACAGCGACCTTATCATGCAGGCGTACATTAATGGTTCAGTAAAAGAGCGCGATCACAGCCCAAAGGTATTAGAGCAGCTTGTTCAACTAGGCGTGTTGTGGCGCCCGGAAGCGCAAAGCGAACTGCGCTTAAAAAGCGCCGTAAGAACCCTTTTAGAAGGTAGTTTACAAGACGAGCGCAACCGGACTATCAACGCTAATATTGGTGCGTCGCTGGCAAGCCTTAAAACCCTAACCGAGCACTATAAAGAAGCCCTTCACTACAACAAGTACAATGAAGCGGCAGCCCACATGGGCGATTTGACCGAGCATGTCTATCAACTTTCAGAATCATTGAGTAATAGCGTGCGTGTCATGTTTGGCCGCATAAACAATGAGTTTGGCTATGTGTCTTCGGTTGAAGCTAAAATTCGCGAAAACGAGTTAGCGCAAGGACAGGTAACCGACTTACTTGCCCAGCTTGAGTGTTTCCGCTTCGATGAGTTAAGTGAGCTGGCAGGTTCTAACCGTGAACTTCGTCACTTGCTGGTGGTGTCGCTACAGCAGCGCTTTGCCAAGGCCGCACAGGAGCTATCGGTAGTACAAGCGCGCTTATTAGACTTGTTGGGGCGATTCAGAGAATTCCAAGGTCGCACACGCTTGCTTAAAGGTTTCTTGCTACATATGGAGCAGCAGCCTGATTTTGCGCCTGGCAACTACGCCAACCTGACTAACGTACCTGTGTTGTTTAATCAATCGGACACGATTATTGCTAACGCCGCCCCAGACGTGAACAACGTTGAGCATGAAGCCGATTACCAAAATATAGTGGCGTCGTTAACCCACGTACACAAACGTCAAACTAAGCACGAAGACACGAAACCGGTCGATATTGATGTGACTGAGCAATCGACCTTGTCGCTTGAGAAAGATCCATTGCAACAAGCGGTAGATGCGTATTTCTGTGAAGTCATCGATTCCGGTCAGCCTAAAACGGCGCTGGATTACTTTGAAGAACAGGCGTTAGACTTTGACCCTGAAGTGTGGATTTATCAGGTGATCGGGGGGTATCAAGCGTTAAACGATGAAGATAAGCAGTTTTTTGCATTAGAATCCCATGGTAATAACGATAAAGTCTATACGGGTAATTTCTATATAAATGATATCACTCTGGGTTTGCGTTAACGTCATTTCTTAATTTTACCCATCGACTATCAAGGTAAAGTCTGGCCCACGTTTATAAAGGGTGTGCCAGACGTTCTTACAACGCTAGTTGTTCAAATCTAAACAAAAGTCACTACCTTTTTTAACCCATGTTTACATCATAGTCACACTAGATTTTGAGATGTATGACACTTGGAACCTGTCAAAAAACACCTATAATGCAATAGGTGTTTACACTTATTTAACATTGTGAACTAAAAGCTTCATCGCTGCGTAATGTTGTTGTCAATTCTGCAGTCTACATTGTTGGTCCTGTTAAGCCTTGGAACCAAAGTAAAGGTTTACAGGTCCTA
Source organism: Alteromonas alvinellae (assembly GCF_902705805.1). Lineage (NCBI taxonomy): Bacteria > Pseudomonadati > Pseudomonadota > Gammaproteobacteria > Alteromonadales > Alteromonadaceae > Alteromonas > Alteromonas alvinellae. Next base: position 70,424 of record NZ_CACSIH010000012.1, read on the forward strand.
TGGCAGTTAATCAGCGGCTAAAGTGTTTTCGATGTTTAATAGCGCAATGTAGACACTGAAAATTATCGCTACTGCTAGGATGCAGAGCATGTTGTGGTACTGCCGCGTACAGTACGAAGAGGAAGAGTGTTATGCAATTATCAGAACAACAAAGTTTTAACCAAGCCCTTATCAAGCTTTCAGTTTTACTTTATCAAGTCGATGGAATGGTCACGCTGTCTGAACAAGACTACCTGAACGCAATGGTCGAGTCTTTAGACTGGCAAAGCCCAATCTGCCGCGAAGCGTTTCTTAACGATACTATTTACCAAACCCGAAAGGCCATCGACACTGGTGATACCATTACGTTTTTACGCAGCTTAAAACATGACTTGTCGTTTGATGCTGAGAAAACACTAGAAGTGGCGATGGCGATCACAGGCGTTGATGGCGAGCGAAGCGAGGAAGAAACCGAGCTTCTATCATTACTTACCCATAAACTACTCGCCAAGGCATTAGTTTCGGGTAAAGATACACTGCAATAATTGCTTTTAATTTCCATAAGCCTACACGTTAACAATGCCAAATTTTACTGTTAAAGCAGCACACGCATGTGCTGCTTCTCTCGCGCTGTTCTTATTGAGCGGTTGTCATTCGTCACACAGCTCGCAGTTCAGTGCTAGTGCACAGGCTTTTCCGGTGGGAGTGCAGCCTTTCGATAATTATTTAAATGAAGTTGAAAGTTACCTGCAGGAACATAGAACGTTTATTTCTAACAATAAAACACAAGAAATATTCATGAATATGCCGTTTGAATGCGGCACGCAATTCCGCGATATTGGTGTATTGCTAGTTCATGGGTTAGGCGATTCACCTTACTTTTTTCGTGATGTTGCGAACGCCATGTGCAATGAAGGTATTCACGTTAGAACCATCTTGTTGCCGGGCCACGGCTCAAAACCCGGAGACATGCTAAATGTTAGCTATCAGCAGTGGCAGACAGAAACGAATCATCACATACGGCTTTTTTCTAAGGAAGTAGACAACCTCTATATTGGGGGCTTTTCGACGGGTGCTAATTTGACCACAATAGCAAGCTTTTCAATGGCTGAAGAGCTTGATATAAAAGGGCTAATGCATTTTTCACCAGCCTTTAAATCACGCTTCTTCGTGTCTCGTTTAGCGCCCTATATCGATTCATTATTTCCTTGGCCCAATGTCGAAGAAGAAGATAACCCTAGCCGCTATAACTCCACTGCAATGCCGGGTTTCGCTGCTTATCAAGAAAGCGTAAATGTGCTTCAAGATTTGTTTACGCACTCTGAAAAAGAAGAACGAACATTGAATCTACCTGTGCTTATGGTGGTGGCAGAAAAAGACAGCGTGGTAGATACTGCGATAATAGCTGAACAGTTTAGAGACAATTTTACTCATCCACACAAGTGTTTATTGTGGCAGGGCGAGGATGACCCCGAAGTACCTGAAAATACACTCATCATGCAAACCATGACGATCCCAGAACAGCGGATTAGCGCAGCCTCTCACATGAGTACACTTTTTTCAGATAAGAACCCGCTATATGGTACTGCGAGTGACTTCCGCATATGTGATAACGGGCAAGGTAGTGACGCTGAAGCGCGCTGCAAAGCGGGAGAGGAAGTGTGGTACGGACCGTGGGGGTTTAAGCCTGGTAACGCTGATGGAAATTTAGCAAACAGTGAGCAAGACCGAGTGTACGCAAGGCTAACCTACAACCCTTACTTTGATAGGATGGTCGATCAACTGCTGGCCTTTACTGGTAAAGCCAAAGTCAAAGCGTTCTGTAAAACCTACTAGGGCAATTATCTATGCGGATTGGTATTATAATTTTGTCTGTTTGAAAGCTTGAACGTCAGCCGTGTTCTTATAAAAAACGCCCAAGCCGTAACGCGGGTAGAAACATTTGCTGTTACAACACACGTAGCTTAGGCGTCTTTCCTATTTCTCAAAGCAAATCTAGCGCACGGTAGCCATTTAGATACCGCTTAAATAGGTATAGCGCCTATTTAAGCGGCTAAATCTCACAAGTGCTGTGCATTGGCTTCTTCCATTTCCCTTTCAAGCTTAGCGCTTTCATCGGCACGAGGCTTGGTAAAGCGGGCAAGTGCAAGATATAACACTGGCGTGAGGTAAAGAGTAAACACTACAGCTATACCTAAACCACCAAAAACCACCCAGCCGATAGCATTACGGGCTTCTGCTCCGGCACCTGTAGATAGAATGAGTGGCAGGCCGCCTAAAATTGTTGAGACCAGCGTCATCATAATAGGGCGTAAACGCACCTTACCGGCCTCGACAATAGCATCGTAAATATCATAACCCTTATCGCGAAGCTGGTCGGCAAATTCAATGAGTAGGATAGCGTTTTTAGCTAGAAGGCCTATCAACATTACCAAACCAATTTGCGAATAAATATTGATGCTGGTGCCGGTTAAAAACAGGGCATAGACCGCGGCTGCAATACCAAACGGAACGGTAAGCATAACCACGACTGCACTGTTTACGCTTTCAAATTGTGCTGCTAATACTAGCAATACAATGACAAACGCTAGAATATAGGTGAGCGCAACCTGCTTAGACGTTTCTTCGAAGGTCTGTGCTTCACCTAAAAATACCAGGCCAATGCCATCAGGCAGAGTCTCAAGCGCTAGATTTCGAATTTTGTCTACTACATCGCTAAGCGCCACATCTTCTGGTAATTCCATTTCCACTTTTATCGCTCGTCGCTGTGCTTGACGCTCTAATTCTGCTGCAACACCTTCTTCGCTAATAAAGGCCACACTTGAGAGCGGTACTAGGTTTCCATCACTACTCTTTACATAAAGGCTGGTCAGGTCGGATGGGTCTAATGTACTGCGATTGTTGGTTTGCAGCATAATTGGAATAGCTTGATCGCCTACGTTTAAGTCGGCAATATCATCGCCATTAACGGCGGCGCGCAATGTGCTGGCAATATCGTTGAGCGGAACCCCCAACTCTTCTGCGCGACGTCTGTCTATATTCACGCGCATTTGAGGTTGTGTTGGGTCGTAGCTAATTCTAGGCCTTCCCAATTCGGGTAAGTTTTCTTCAAGCTGACGAGAGAAGCTTTGTGCAGCTATAAAAATATTCTCGTAGGTATCGCCGGTAAGTGCAATCTCTAAACCGCCACCTTGGCCGCGCAAATTAAGACTGTTACCTCCAAAGGCATTGCCAGGCGCACCAGGTATTTGCTGTAGTTTAGGACGTATTTCGTTTACGACATCTTGCAGTGATTTATCCCGTTCATCCCAATGTTTAAGTGGTGCAGTGATAAATACGATGTTCGGGTCCCATGATCCAACCACGGTGTAAATAGAGTCAATGGTGCCGTTGTCCACATAAGGTAGCAGTAGCTCTTCCATTTTTTCAGCCTGTCTATCCATAAAATTAAGACCAGCGCCATCAGGGCCGCGTGCAAATATACGAATTGTGCCTCTATCTTCACTTGGTAGAAGCTCGTTATCGATATTTTGTGACAATATATAAGCACCACCGCCAGCGGCTAGACTTAGTATGCCGACTACCCAACCGTATTTAAGGGCTTTTAATAGTGACGCTTGATATACGCGAAGGCAGGCATTGCCAAAGCGACCAAAGGTTTGACTAAACCAACCGTTAGCTTTTGTTTCTTTTACTTTGAGTCGAGCCGTAAGTGCAGGTACTAGCGACAGCGCAACAAAAGAAGAGATCACCACAGCGCCAGCTAACACGCCACCAAACTCTCTAAACAATCGGCCTGCAGTTGATGGAAGGAAAGCGATAGGAATAAATACGGAAGCGAGTACGGCTGTGGTTGCCACTACAGCGAAAAACACTTCCCGGGTGCCGACTACGGCGGCAGCGCGAGCACCTAAACCCATACTTCTGCGTCGCTGAATATTTTCAGACACTACAATAGCGTCGTCCACTATCATGCCAGTAGCAAGAACGAGGGCAAGTAGGGTAAGAATATTAATTGAAAAGCCCATACCCCAAATAATTGCCAGAGCGCCAGCCAATGATACCGGGATAGATAGTGCAGGAACGATGGTAGCGCGCCATGAACCAATAAATACCAGTAATGTTACTACTACTAACGCTACAGTAAGGCTAAGCGATAACACGACTTCTTTGACAGAATCACGAATAAATTCTGCGTCGTCTGCTGTCACTACGATATTCATGTCGGCAAAACGCTTATCCAGGTCTTTGACCATAGCTAGCACTTCATCAGAAATCTCGATGGTGTTAGAGCTTGCTTGGCGAATAACGCCAACGCCTATCACTGGCGTGCCGTCTAAGCGAACTACACTAGTGGTGTCGGCCGGACCGAAATAAACACTGGCGACGTCATTAACACGTATGTCGCCGCTGACCACAATGTTGCCCACATCTTCTGCTGATACTGATGTTGCATCAGCGCGTACGATAAGCGCCTGTTCAGCCGACTGTATACTGCCTGCGGGTACATCAAAAGGGGCCAGTGCGAGTGCTTCTGCTATGTCGCTCATTGATAAGCCGAAACTGGTTAAACGCAACGGGTCAACCGACACGCGCAATACGCGTTCTCTGTCGCCATTTAACGTAACATCGGCAACGCCAGGAATACTTAAAAATAGAGGCGCTACATCGGTATCAACGCGCTCGGTGAGGGTTTCCATATCCAGTGTGTCGCTAGAGATAGCAAGGCTAACTACCGCTTGGGCGTCGCTGTCTGCGCGGATAATCGCTACTTGTTCAACGTCGTCGGGAAGTTGGCGTTGTACGCGGCTAACTGATTCACGTACTTCATTGGCGGCATCTTCTAAGTTTACACCGGGGCGAAACTCAACGCGAACACGGGCTGAGTTTTCTTCACTTTGCGCGTAAATGTCTTTCACACCACTAACTCGCGCTACGGCACCTTCAAGGCGACCTGTTACTTCGGCATCTACAGTTTCAGGTGACGCGCCTGGAAATTGTGCTGTTACCGTGACGCGAGGCGTGTCAACATCAGGAAGTTCACGCACTTCGAGACCGCTTAACGCCGCAAGACCTGCGATAGCAATAAGCAAATTTAAAACGACAATTAAAACTGGGCGTCGTATAGAAAGTGAGGGCAGATCGCTTATCGAAGAAGAAAGATTCGGATCACTCACCTTTTGGTCCTCCGGCCAGTTCGGTGGTAATTTCTTGTCCAGTGCGTAAGCGCTGAACACCTTCCGAAATTAAAGTGTCGCCTTCTTTAATATCGCCTGAAACTAAGATAGTTCCTCTTAGGCGTTGATGAACGCTTACATCTACACGTTTAGCCTTTCCATCTTCAGCAAGCCATATATAGGCGCCTGTTGCTCCCCACAGTAATGCAGCTTCAGGCACGGCTGCATAGCGTTCGCCATCAATACTAAGATTTACTCTAAAGCTCATACCTGGACGAAATTTATCAGACGAGTTATCTAACAATGCGCGAGCACGAAGCGTACGGTCTGCTTCGTTTATGCGAGAGTCTATTTGCGCTATCTCGGCTTTTACCTTTTGCTCTTTATCGCTCCATGGCTCCAGCGTTACATTTGGCGCGTTCAGTAACACAGGCAATGCAGCTTCAGGCGCTTTGAAGTTGATAAAGAGTTTAGTTCTGTTATCCAAGGTGGTGATCACCGTTTGTTCGTTTATTCGGTCGCCTACTTCAACGTCGGTAATGCCCACCACACCGTCAAACGGTGCAACAATGTGTCTGTCTTCTAAATCTGCCTGAGCTTCTTCCAGAGCAACTTCTGCAAGGTCGCGTTGAGTGCGGGCTAAATCTAATTCGCTAACCGGTACTGCGCCTTGTTTGTAGCTTGAAGCTAATCGTTCTACAGTGCGCTGCGCATCTTCCAAAGTGAGTTTTGCGCGTTTTAACGCCGTTTGCTGTCGTCTGTCGTCAAGGCGAACAAGTACCTTTCCTTTTTCTACTGTTTGTCCAGGGACAAAGTTAATTTCAGTCACTTCGTCGGAAACGGCAGGGTATAACACGATAGAGCGCACGGCTTCGGCACTGCCTACCGCTTCTACTTTTCGTGTTTCGTTCATAAATTCAATGGGCTTAGTCACAACAAGCTTCGCTTGCCTGTCTCCCATAAACTGCGCGTTGGCAGTTGGCACCATTATTAAAAAAAGAGCGCAAAGACCTGTCCATGTCTTCATTGCACCATAGAATGAATTTTTCATTTTAAACCCGTAGCGTTATTGGAACCTGTGCAGAAAAAGCTGCTGGCCCTTTATTTTTGTATTACCAAAACGTATGTTTTGTAGTCGATTGGTCGACCTCGTTGTTTGTACCGTATAGCACCACAGGCGGTTCAGCTAAGCAATTGCAGTTCGGCGTATTCCCTGTACAGGGTATCGCTTTTCATTAACGACGCATGGTCGCCGCTTCCTACGACGTGACCTTTATCCATAACTAATATGCGATCGGCGTGCTGTACCGTCGCAAGTCGGTGAGCAATCACAATGCTAGTTTTTCCTACCATAAGCCTATCTATGGCTTGTTGAACCATACGCTCACTCATCGCATCAAGCGCACTGGTTGCTTCATCGAGGAGTAAAATTGGGCGGTCAGCCAAAATAGCGCGAGCAATAGCAATACGTTGTTTTTGACCGCCAGAAAGTTTTACGCCTCGTTCGCCTAATTGTGTGTTGTAGCGCTCATCTAGGTTATCGATAAATTCGTGGGCAAATGCCTGCTTCGCTGCATTTATCACGGCGTCGTCACTTGCAAGTGGGCTGCCGTAGCGAATGTTTTCCAACACGGTATCAGCAAATACCACGGGCTCTTGGGTAACTATCGCAATATGTTGGCGCAGAACGTCTACAGGCATTTTGTTGATTGGCGCACCATTAAACAGTATTTGTCCGGCACTTGGGTCGTAGAAGCGCATTAATAATTGAAATAGCGTTGTTTTGCCTGCGCCACTTGCTCCTACCAGAGCAAGACGTTCTCCTGCTTGAATGTTAATGTTTAAATTATCAAACAAAGGTTTGCTGTTGGGGTAAGCAAAGCTGACATTTTCCAATTCTATTTTTGGTGCCGCTTTGGAAATTATCGGTTTAGTACTTGCTCCTTTTGATGCAGAGAATGTTGAAGAAGCATAGTCTTCAGCTGTGTCACCATTCAAAGACCGAATAGCAGGCTCAGTGGTAAATAGCTCGTACAAACGCTCACTTGCACCAACTCCTCGCTGTACTTCACCAATGACTTCGCTGATTGTGGCCACACTGCCGCCAGCCATTACGGCATAAAAAAGGAAAGCGGAAAGTTCACCCACTGTCATAGTGCCGTCTAATACTTGTCTTGCCCCTACCCAAGCAATAAAGATGATGGCCGTCATACTGATGCACATGATGCAGCCAATAAGTAGTGAGCGATAGTGAATACGCTTTTTAGCCACATCCATGGCAAGCTCTACCTTTTTAGAGAAATGCAGTCGTTCGGCATTTTCAGCGGTATAGGCCTGTACAGTCATGATTTCATGGAGACTTTCATCGATTCGCGCGCCTAGCTCTGCTACTTTGTCTTGGCTTTCTTTGGCATAACGGCGTACTTGAGGCGCCAAGACCTTGATAGGAACTAGCACTGCGGGTACTGCAACAATTACGCAGAAGGTAAGAAGGGGACTCGAAAACGTCATAAGCGCCAGTGCTCCAACGAAGGTCACAACCGAGCGAAGGGTCATCGATAAACTCATTCCCACTACGGTTTGGATGATTGTAGTGTCGCTGGTAAATCGTGAAATAACTTCGCCAGTTCTAAGCTCCGCAAAAAATGAAGGCGGAAGAGACAGCAAGTGGGCATATACCTGGTTTCGAATATCTGCGCTAACGCGCTCGCCAAGCCAAGTCATTAAATAAAAACGCGCGTATGTCGCTAAACAGGCCACAATAGTGATAGCTAGCACTAATACTGTGGCTTTGTTTAACGTATCCGCTGCGTTCTCTATGAAGCCGCTGTCGATAGCGTACTTAATGCCTTGCCCAAGTAAAAGCCAAGCAATCGCGGCGGTGAAAAGTGCTATGACAGCACCTACAACGCGCGCTTTGTAGCGAAGTAAATGTGAGCCAATCCACTGTAAGACTTGTTTGGTAGATACACTAGCGAGTGGTGTTGTCAAAATTACCTCTTTAAGCGCATAACTTATTCATAGCGTTGATTTCGCTACGCGTAATATATTCGATGTTTGGATTATACGGCAAAGCATGTACATTGGGCGAAGCCTATGCGATTACAGCGGCAGTATTTACGCTGGGATGAAAGCTAACGTCGCAGAAACGAGAGCAAAATAGTTAAAACGGGAAAATAACGATGAGTGAGACACGTATTTTGTATTATGTTCATGATCCAATGTGCAGTTGGTGTTGGGCATTCGTTCCTACTTGGGAGCAAATACAGCGTGAGTTACCCAGCGACATTGAGGTTGTCTACTTGCTTGGCGGGCTCGCACCGGATAGTGATTTACCTATGCCGGAACAAATGAAACTCACTATTGCAGGCTATTGGCAAACTATTCAAGACCGTGTTCCTGGAACACAATTTAACTACGACTTTTGGACGCAATGTCAGCCACGTCGTTCAACCTATCCTGCTTGTCGCGCGGTATTAGCCGCAAAAGCCCAAGCTAAAAATAGTGATGAAGAAAAAATACTAGAAAAGGCAATGATTAAGGCAATTCAGGAAGGTTACTACCTAAATGCGAGAAACCCTTCTGACTTTGATACCTTGGTGGCGTTTACGAGAGAAATAGGGCTTGATGCCGAGCAATTCGAATTGGATCTCAATAGTGAAAGCACAGAAAAGAAGTTAAATGATGAAATCACTATGTCACGCAAAATCGGTGCCCAAGGCTTTCCCAGCTTAATACTCAAATCAAACAAACTTGCCGAGACAGACTGTGTTAATGCAAAAAACGCAAAAAGCGCCCAATGGCAAAACGTTCCATACGATTATAATGATGCAAGTGTAACCTTGCGCAGTCTTTGAAATTTCTTGAGATTACCTTCCGCAAATACGAAGACAAAAATATGCTGCTGTTAATTGTTTATTTGTTGAACCAGGCTTGTTGTGGTGCTGCTATCGGCAATGATTAAAACAATACCACCAAGCATGCGCTAATTATAAGTTAAGCAAGACTTTTACTTGCAATGAGTGGTGATATCCGTATAATTCGGCGGCCTTCTAATTGGTGTCTAATTTTTAGACGTTGATGGAAGGCTTAAGTTAACGGTAACGCTACAACGAGTTTGAGGCATTTATGGTTACTATTCGTTTACAGCGTGGTGGCGCGAAAAAGCGTCCATTTTATCAACTAGTGGTGGCTGATAGCCGTCGTGCAAGAAACGGTCGTTTCATTGAAAACATCGGTTTCTTCAACCCAACTGCACAAGGTCAAGCGGAACGTCTTCGCGTAGATCTAGAGCGTGTTGAATACTGGGTTGGCGTAGGCGCGAGCTTATCAGATCGCGTTTCTAGCTTGGTAAAAGAAGCGAAAAAATCTGCAGCGTAAGCTGTTATTAACTGGTGGTATAGATGAGTCTAGCGTCTGACAAAGTGATTGTTGGCAAAATTGGCGCACCGTACGGTGTTAAAGGTTGGGTCAAAATCAACAGCTATACAGAAACGCCAGAAGGTATTTTTGATTATGCGCCATGGTTTCTTGGCGATGAAAAAGAATACGAAATTGACCAGTGGCGACCGCACGGTAAAAGCCTCGTTGCAAAAATTGTGGGCGTTGATAGTCGAGATGATGCCGAGCGTATCAAAAACTTGGATATCAACATAAACGCTTCACAGCTGCCTGATTTAGGCGACGAAGGGGTTTATTGGCGTGAGCTCACCGGCATGAAAGTAGTAACAACGCAAGGTTACGACTTGGGTGTGGTGAAAGAAGTGTTTAATACAGGTGCTAACGACGTGATTCACGTTAAAGCGAATGTAGGCGATGCTTTTGGTCAAAAAGAAAGACTATTGCCTTTTGTGTTCGACGAAGTCGTACAAGAGGTGGATAAGGAAGCGAAGGTCATTAAAGTTGACTGGGACCCGGGGTTCTAAGTGACACCGGAAAAGTGGTTTGGCGTTGTTAGCCTGTTTCCAGATATGTTTGCCCCTTTTACCCAACAGGGTGTTATAGGTCGAGCAGTTAAGTCTGGAACGTTATCGGTTGACACCTTCAACCCCCGTGACTTTACACATGATCGCCATCGTACAGTAGACGATCGCCCCTACGGAGGCGGACCCGGTATGCTGATGATGGTAAAACCGCTAACCGACGCAATACAAGCTGCCAAGAAAGTGGGTGGCGAAAAAAGTAAGGTGATCTACTTATCACCACAAGGGAAACCCCTTGACCAAGCAGGCGTACAGCGCCTTGCTAACATTGACCGCACAATTTTAATTTGCGGCCGATATGAAGGCATCGACGAGCGAGTAATCGAAAGCCATGTAGATGAAGAAGTCTCTATTGGTGATTACGTGCTAAGCGGCGGTGAACTGCCAGCAATGGTCCTTATGGATGCGGTTGCTCGATTAGTTCCTGGCGTGTTGGGGCATAAAGCCTCAGCAGTTGAAGATTCTTTCACTGACGGTCTTTTGGATTGTCCGCACTATACGCGGCCCGAAATACTCGATGGTCAAAAGGTACCTGATGTGTTGTTAAGTGGGGACCATGAAAAAATTAGGCAGTGGCGATTGATGCAATCATTAGGTAGAACCTGGCAGCGTCGCCCTGAATTGTTAAATCACCTAGCTCTGACTGAGGAGCAGCAGCGTTTGCTTGAATTATTCCAAGCGCAACTGCAGCAAGATGACAGTTAACTAGGACGAGAGGATATGATGAGCAAAGTCAGTCAAGATATCATCAAAAAAATCGAAGAAGCACAGCTAAAGACTGATGTTCCTGCGTTTGGTCCAGGTGACACAGTAGTTGTTAAAGTTCGCGTTACCGAAGGTGACAAAGAGCGTCTTCAGGCTTATGAAGGTGTTGTTATCGCTAAACGTAACCGTGGTCTGCACTCGTCTTTTACCGTGCGTAAAATTTCTAGCGGCGAAGGCGTTGAGCGTGTGTTCCAAACACACAGCCCGGCAGTTTCTTCAATTGAAGTGAAACGTCGCGGTGCGGTTCGTCGTGCTAAGCTTTACTATCTACGTGAGCGTTCAGGTAAATCTGCACGTATCAAAGAGAAGCTTAACTAAGATTACTAATCCTTGCGTTATTGTTAACTTCGAAAAAGCCCGCGTTAAGCGGGCTTTTTTGTGCCTGAAATTCGATCTTTTTTCTTCTTTGCACAATACAAACATTAACGTTTCTTAATAGAGTAAAGAATGAGCTCGGATTATTTTATTGTGCTAGGCATTGTAGGTGTCGCTTTTTTTGCCGTATCTGGTGCACTGCTTGGACACGATAAAAACATCAATGGTTTTGGTATTGTGGTTGTCGGCGTAATGACAGCGCTCGGTGGCGGCACACTACGAGATTTACTTTTAGGAAAACCTATCTTTTGGGTCGAAACGTCAGAATACCTTCTCGCTACCTATTCTGCCATTTTCGCCACCGTGCTGTTTGTACGTTATATGCCGTCGCCTTCCAATTTTTACTTTATTCTTATTGATACCATAGGGTTGGCTATCTTTAATGTAATGGGTATTGAAAAGGCTTTGATGAGCGGAACCGGAATGATTGTCGCCCTAACGATGGGTATGACGACCGGTATCTTCGGTGGTCTTATGCGCGATGTGGTGTGTAGAGAAGTACCTTACGTCATGCGTGGTGATGTTTATGCAAGTGCATGTTTTGCAGGAGGGCTTACCTATGCCGCTCTGTTTACTTTGGATATTTCCTATCTTTGGTGCATTCTAGGCTCAATTCTCGTCACTGTTCTACTAAGAATTGCGTCACTTCATTGGGGCGTGAAAATAGACCTGTTTAGGAAAAGAACGCCTAAATCCAGTACAACCTAACTAGTAAAGCAGTAACACGCATTTCCAAGCTATAGAGTGCGATGAAGCACCACGTGAGGCACTTCACTTCATCAAGTTTCACGGCTACGCCATAAGTGAGAGTGCTTCTATTAAAGGCTTATTTTCGTTGTCGATAGTATCGATAATATGTTTGTGCAGACGTTTTTTGTGTTCACCAAAAATGCCGCGCTTCTTATCGAAGGTTTTAGCGTAATTCAGCGCGCCTTCCTGTAAGCTTTCTTGTGAGTCATAAGCCTTTTCTACCACATGATCTTGCTCTAACTCTTTACCCGAAACGCGTCTTCCTGAAAGTTTCATTTCGTTAAATCTATGATACGGCATCGCTTTTTTTACGAACTCAATCATACCGGGCAGGAAGGGGATTGAAAGGTCGACTTCCGGAAAACAGAAAAAACCTTTATCTGAACGCATAAACCTGAAGTCGCAAGCGCACGCTAAAATCGCACCATTGCCAAAGGCGTGGCCGTTGATAGCCGCTATAACAGGGAGAGGGTAAAGCAACAGCGTTTTGAATACCTCGTCCATATCGTGCATGAATTGCTTTATTTCTTCAGTACGGCCAGTTTTCATTGCCGGCATAAGCCAGTCTGTGTCTATACCTAGACTAAAGCATTTCTCATCGTTTGACGTGAGCACTAGCGCTTTACAGCTCTCATTTTGCTCGATGGTATCTAACGCTGAAAGCATCTCCTTTGCAAAGAGTGGGTTGTGACGGTTTTCACCATTTTTCATGGTTAGAATAGCGACATTACCAGTGTACGTGAGGGCTAAATTTTGCATCGTTTTCTCGTTTTTATTCTGATAGCGCTATGATACCGAAATCTTTCGATAGATGAGAAATTTAGCTTATTTATGTTGGTAAATTACCTCATTAAATTTGCCGGGTTTTGAACGTTTATACAAATATTAAAGGCACTAGGTGCTTAACTAGGCAGGCTATGTGGAATAAACCTCACTGCTGGTCAAAAAATGGGCTGGCGGCGCGCGCTATTGCCATTCAGTCATGTTCATTCACTTCGAATCTACCCTAGATTAAAGTATTATTCGTTATTACTTGCGCTATAGTGCTTGAGTTGTTAAAAAGTCAATGACGTTAAAGAAATATAGAAAAGCTGGTTGTACATTAAAGTTTACATGCAGATTGCACACTCTTTTGGCGTTTAATTTTCCGTTTTTTATTTGTAGTTAAGAGAGTAAGAGAGCTCCCATGATCAAGGACACCGTAAATAATGTTCACGTAAGTACCGAAGATGTACTTATAACCCCTGAAGCGCTGAGTGCTGAATTGCCTGTGTCAGACAAAGCGTTAGCGGCTATCTCTGAGTCTAGAAAGATTGTTTCAGATATCATCCATCGTCGCGACCATAGATTACTTGTAGTGTGTGGACCATGTTCTATACACGACGTTGAAGCCGCGAAAGAGTACGCACTTAAGCTAAAAGAGCTTCATGAATCATGCAAAGACACGCTATTTATCGTGATGCGTGTGTACTTCGAAAAGCCGCGTACTACGACAGGTTGGAAAGGTTTAATCAATGACCCGCATATCGACGGAACGTTTGATATCGAGACTGGCTTACGTAAAGCGAGAGAGCTGTTAATTTGGCTTGCTGAACTAGAGCTTCCTGTAGCTACTGAAGCATTGGATCCAATTAGCCCACAATATCTTGCTGAGCTGTTTAGCTGGGCAGCTATCGGTGCGCGTACCTCTGAATCGCAAACTCACCGTGAAATGGCGAGTGGTCTGTCTATGCCTGTAGGTTTTAAAAATGGCACAGATGGAAGCTTGGATATTGCCATTAATGCGCTTAAGTCTGCGGCTTCAGGCCACCGTTTTATGGGTATTAACAAGCAGGGACAGGTAAGCATTATCGGCACCAGCGGTAACCCAGATGGCCACATTATTCTTCGTGGTGGAAAGCAGCCAAACTACGACTCGGTATGCGTGTCAGAATGTGAAATTGAGCTGCAGGATGCGAGTTTGACAGCAGGCTTGGTAGTGGATTGTAGCCATGCAAACTCCTCGAAAGATTATCGCCGCCAGCCTTTGGTTGCACAGAATGTGGTCAATCAAATTCTAGAGGGCAATCAATCTATCATCGGCGTTATGCTGGAAAGTCATTTGAAACCTGGTAATCAAAAAGCAGAAGGCAAGAAACCTGAAGAACTTGAGTACGGCGTTTCAATTACGGACGGATGTATCGATTGGGAAACAACAGAGAACTTAATATCTCAAACCAGAGATAAGTTAATAACTGTGTTACCCTTACGCCAAAATAAGCGCACGGTGGCGTAAATCCTAGTAACGCCGAATGTGGCCAAGTAATGTTGGCCACAAGCCCCGTGCCATTTGATTCAAGGATAAGACAGAATGGCCGATTTATCGCAGCACTTAAAGAAGTTAGATACGCTGCGTGAAGGTATCGACGAGCTGGATACCCAGCTTGTCGAATTACTCGCAAAACGCAATAAAATCACAACCCAGGTCGGTCAAATTAAGGCTGAAGCTGGTATGCCTGTATATGTGCCAGAGCGTGAAAAATCGCTGATCGCCTCTCGCCGTGCTCAGGCCGAAGCACTTGGGGTGTCGCCCGAACTCACTGAAGACCTATTACGCCGCGTAATGCGAGAGTCTTATCACACGCAAAACAACAAATACCGCTGTGTAAAACCTGATATTGATAACGTTGTTGTTATTGGTGGAGCGGGGGCGCTTGGCCGCGTGTTTGTGAGCTTATTTGAACGAAGTAATTACAAGGTTTCGGTCGTTGAAAAAGACGATTGGGAAAATGGCAGAGCAACATCATTACTAAGTTGTGCTTCGCTGGTTGTTGTTGCAGTACCTATTAATCTAACAGAAGCCGTGATTAGCAAGCTAACTATGCTGCCAAAAGGCTGTGTGCTCGCAGATATAACCAGTATTAAAGCTAAGCCACTTGAAGCAATGCTAGCTGTACATAGTGGCCCTGTCGTTGGATTACACCCCATGTTTGGTCCTGACGCACCAGGCATGATTAAGCAGGTAGTGGTAGTGTGCGACGGTCGTGACAGCGACAAGTACAGTTGGCTTATTGAACAAATGCGAATTTGGGGAGCCACAATTCACGACTCCAGCGCGCAAGAACACGACCAAGCCATGGCATACATTCAGGTTATGCGCCACTTCAACACCTTTGTGTACGGACAACATTTAAAAGGTGAAGATCCTAATCTTGAATCTCTCACCATGTTTAGCTCTCCAATATATCGTTTAGAGCTGGCAATGGTAGGCAGATTATTCGCTCAGTCACCTCAATTGTATGCCGATATTATCTTCAATAACCCTGATAACTTTGCACTTCTGCGCCGCTTTTATGAACGCTTCGGGATTGCACTATCATTACTTGAAAATGGCGATAAAAAAGGGTTTGTAGAACAGTTTATTAAAGTAGGCGCGTGGTTCGGAGACTATGCGAAGAAGTGCTTAGTAGACAGCAAACAGATGTTGTTGAAGGCGGATGACGGTCAGCTTTTAAGAGATAAGTAGTGCTAACTAGAATGGGTTAAGAGTAAGAAGCGAGCTAAAAGCTCGCTTCTTACATGTTAGTCAGCTAGCGCGCTCGCCGCCGCAACTTTGGTTGGGCTAATTTCTTCACTCGGATAGCATCCTAGTACCTTGATATAGCGTGTAATTCCACGCAATGCATCAAGGGCATTTTGCACAGGGCCATCTTCTACATTGCCTTCCACATCAATATAGAACATTTCTTCCCAAGGGTTGCCTGGAATAGGGCGGGATTCAAGCTTGGTCATATTGATGCTGTTCTCTCGAAGCACCAATAAGGCCTCTACAAGTGCGCCTGGCTTTTGGATGGTAGACATAACGAGGGTTGTTTTAGCTGGTACTTGCAAAGGGACAACCACAGGATTGCGAGCAACAACAATAAAGCGGCTATGGTTTTCTTTTTGATTCGCCAAGTTACTCTTTATTGCCATCAGTCCATAAAGGTTGCCGCCTGCTTCACTTCCAATAGCCGCTACGTCGTCGCGCTGAAGCTCACTAACGGTCAACATGGCAGAGCTTGTGCTGTCCATAGTCTTTACTTCAACGTTGCCTAGCTCGGCTAAGAAATGGCTACATTGAGTGAACACTTGAGGGTGTGCATAAAGTGTTTTAATTTTATCGATGCTGGTATTAGTCCCTACTAACAAAGTATGGCGGATAGGGTGGGTAAGCTCACCAATAATGCTTAGCTGTGTGTGCTGAAGTTGGTCGTACACTTCATTGATACTGCCAGAGGTTGTGTTTTCAATGGGCAGCACCGCGTAATCGGCTTCTGTACTCTCAACTTTGTGAATAATTTCAGCAAAGCTTTGGCAGCCAATTTCCAACAACTCTCCAGGTCTACGTGAAAAATACTTCTGTGTCGCAAGGTATGAGTAAGAGCCCTTGTCGCCTAGGAATGCTACTCGGTTTAACGGTAGCGTGCTGCCAGGGTTAGCACGTTCAGCAAGCATTGCCTGCTGGTTTAAAACTGAATCTTCAATAATAACGTGAAAAATTTGTGTTACGTAATGAGGATCTAAACCAATGCTCTGGCCTTCTTTTATTAAGCGCACTAATAGCTGTTCTTCACGCTTTTGATCTCTTACAGGAATGTGGTGCTTTATTTTTGTCTCGGCCACTTCGTTAGTTAACTTTCTGCGTTCTGAGAGTAGTGTAAGTAATTCACTGTCAAGAGCGGTAATGCGCTCTCTAACAGTATCTAATGCATTGTCTGACATATCATTCCCGTGCGTATCTTATAAATAAATGTTGCTAAAAAAAAACCTCCCAAGTGGGAGGTTTTTATGCATGTAGCTGCGCCTCCCTAGTAAAAGGATGTAAACGCAAAAATGAAAAATACTACGTGCTTTATTATCTGTTTCATGAACCTGAATGTATGTCGAACCCCTATGTGTGTCAACCCATTTTTACAAAATGTATAGTTGTTTTTGATATGAGGGGCTTGAAAAAGAACTAAAAATGAGTTTGCTACACATCGCGCAGTTTCACGATATGTAGCATTCGTTTAAAAGTGCATGCTATGAAGGCTAATTACCTAAAAGCGCTGACAGCATTTGGCGTACTTCATTTGGCTCAAAAGGCTTATCGCACAAGGCATTTACACCGGTTTGCTGAATGTTGGCCATATGGGCACTGTCTGCCGATTCAGATGTCACCATAATAATAGGAATATGCGTGGTTTCTGGATTAAAGCGAATGAATTCAGACAGCTCTCGACCGTCCATTTCAGGCATATTGTAGTCGGTAACCACTAGGTCGAAAGCTTGGTCTTTTATTAAAGTAAGCGCAGCTGCGCCATTTTCAGCTTCTTGGATTCGCTGCAGTCCCATTCCTTCAAGTACTCGTCTAATATGATTCCGCGCAAGTTTACTGTCATCGACAAGCAGCACACGAACGTCGTGCACATCAAACAATTCTAGTTCTAACTCATCGTGGTTGATAAGGTCGAGACTCGCATTTAAGGCACGTGATAAATGAAGAGGCTCAAAGGGTTTAGGAAGAATTGCTGCGACACCCGCCTGTTTGAATTCTTCCAATTTACTTAGTCGATTTTCACTGGAGACGAGCATAAATGGAATACTCTTAAATGCGTCGTCTTCTTTTATAAACTTGAGAAGCTCTAGTGCAGTTCCGTCCTCATAATACATAGCACTAACTATTAAGTCGGCGCCATGGGCTTTAACCGCTGAACGAGCTTCGGAAAGGGTACTGACTGGGTCAATTTCCTTAACGTTTTCTTTTAACAGCAACGTAGTGATAATTTTTCGTTGTGTGTCAGATGGTTCAACCAAAATAATATGTAAATCAGAAATTGACAGCTTTTCCATTTCAGACTCTTTTTGTTATATGTTTATGAAAAAGTGAGAGCGTGCTTGTGGTCTTCAATCACTAACCACCCGCAAGCTTAACTTTGTACCCTTTGTCAGTTAGCAGTGAGCGCAGTTTTTCTCTGTCATCAGTTTGTACTTCAATGACGCCATCTTTTACCGCTCCGCCGCAACCGCATTTCTTTTTTAATTCTGAGCCAAGTTTCTTTAGTTCGTCAGAAGGAAGATCTAGCCCTTTAATTAACGACACACCTTTTCCTTTGCGACCTTTCGTTTCTCTGTGAATACGAACTACGCCGTCTGAAGAAACTGAACGTTGCTCTGGTTTTTGCTCAGGCTTTATTTTGCCGCTCTCTGTACTGTAGACCAAAAGAGCGTCTTGCCAATCTTGCATAGATACCTCAATAAAATCCGTAAAACCATCCTTTTTATGCTTGTCAAAACTTAATCATACGAAAGTTTAAGCACTTCTTGATGGCGATGTAAAAAAGTTCAACTAAGATAAGGATAGCAAAGTTAAAAGCATGTATTGAAGCATTTCTGCTGACATTTTAAGGAAAGCATATGGAAATAACGTCAAGCTACCAGAATCAAGGGAAAGTATTGGTAATCGATGTAGGAACAAAATTTGATTTCAGTAAAGTCGAAGGTTTTAGAAACGCATACAGCGAACTGAATGACGGCGTAACTCATATCGCTGTTGACTTGTCTCGTACAGAGTATATGGATAGCTCAGCACTAGGCATGCTATTGAACATGCAGAAAACATTGGCAGGCAAAGAACTCTCCTACAGTATCGAGAACGCCAGACCTCAGGTGGCAAAAATTCTCAAAATATCCAGGTTCGATAAAAAGTTCGAAATTAAGTAGCCTGATTAGGACTTCTTCTGTTGAAAATCCTCATTGTTGATGACGAGGCTATCAACCGTACTCTCTTGACTAACATGCTCTATAACGCTGGCTATACAGAATGCGTTGAAGCAGTAGATGGTATAGAGGCGATTGAAACATTTATTGAAGAGCAGCCAGATTTGGTTTTGCTCGATGTTGTTATGCCTGGGCTGTCTGGTTTTGATGTTGCACCAAAAATCCGTCAACTTGCTAAAGGCCCTTATCTTCCTATTCTGTTTATCACTGCCCTAGAGGACAAAGACAGCTTAGTGCGCTGTTTAGAAGTAGGGGGAAACGATTTTGCTACAAAACCTTTTGACCGTCATATCTTAATTGCGAAAATTAGGGCGCACTTAAAAATACGTGCGTTAAGTGAACACGTTGAACAACAGAACAAGAGCCTGCGACTTTTTAATCAAAGGGTGGCACGGGAACACGCCATTGTTGAGCATATCTTCAGTCATGCCATAGTTAATCGCCCGGAAGTGCAGACGCATTTCGATTGTTTTCTTCAACCAGCCGAAACCTTTAACGGTGATTTATTCTTGTGCGAAGCAAGCCCTAGTGGGGGCATTTATTTCATTGTGGGGGACTTTACTGGACACGGTCTTGCTTCGGCTATTGGCGCCCTGCCTGTAACACGTGTATTTCAAGAGCTAAGTCAACAAGGTGTATCGGTATCTGAAATTGTTAGTGAATTAAACCAGATCCTCATTAAGTTTTTGCCCAGTGATATGTTTATGGCTGCCGTAGTTGGTGAGATTAATGCGGCGGGAAACCGCATAAATTTGTGGCAGGGCGGGATGCCTGCAGTGATTATTCCTGCGACATCAAACATGGCGCCACGTAAAGTATGTTCTCGTCACATGGCCCTAGGGGTATTAGAAGAACATGAGCTTAACACCGATATTGACACGGTTAATTTAGGACACAATGAGCAGTTAATCATTTGCAGTGACGGGCTTATCGAAATCTCAAATGATGATGGTGATATGTTGCTGGAAGAAGGACTAGCAGAGATAGTAAAAAATCAAATGATAGAAGAAGGCGTTGTCGACGCTAAATTATTATTTGAGCGTGCTAAGGCGCACTGTGCAACGTCTACATTTCAAGATGATGTAACCTTAGTGGTATTCACCTCAAAACCAATAAATATGCACCTGAGAAACCAAGTCGCGTCCGCTTTTCCGTCAGTACATGAGGTAACTCTGGATGCCGAGCACCTAAAGCAGCCTGATATTCTGCCACGTGTACTACAGCTGGCAGGACAGTGTGAAGAGATGCAAGGTATCCGTTCGATTATATTCACAGTGTTATCAGAGCTTTTTAATAATGCACTTGAGCACGGTATTTTAAAGCTTGACTCGAAACTTAAACAAGACAGCGCTGGATTTCACCAATACTATGAAAATAGGGAGGCATCTCTACAAGCTCTAAGCCGCGGTCGAATCATCGTTAGAGTAGAATCTTTACCTGATAGGGGAAAAGTGCTCGTTTCGGTAGAAGATAGTGGGAATGGATTCCAGTGGGAAAACAAAGCGTATTTAGCGGGAGCGCATTTTTCTAATGATGAATGCTTTGGTCGAGGCCTTCCTTTAATTCAGACTCTATGTGAGCGAGTCTGGTTTGAGAAGAATGGCAGTAAAGCTATTTGCCTACTTAGTACTCGTCAGCAGTAAAGAAACTAGCTTTGTGTGAAAAGAGCGCAGCCACCTAAGCTAAACCATCCACATTTTTAAACAACTAATCGAAATCCTCTTTTCCTTAGTAATAAATATTCAAATACTCAATTATCCTAATCGAACAGCTGCGCTGTTAAAGCCACTAACCAGAGGCATCATGCTGAAATCTTTTTTGAAACTATTTGAAGAGTCACACAACAAAGCAAAACCTGCATACACGATTGAACTTGCCACAGCTGCCTTACTTAGCGAGTTAGTCAATGCTGACAATCAGGTAACTCAAACTGAAAAGGACGAATATAAAAAACAGCTAAAGCGCCTTGTTAATGTTGATGATGAGGCAATAGCATTGCTATTAGAACAAGGACAGGAAACGGCTGATGATGCGGTTGACCTTGTGCATTTTACTCAGGTGCTCAATAAACATTATTCTGCAGACGAAAAAGTTAGCGTAATCAAAAGTCTTTGGGCGATAGCCTATGCCGATGAATCCTTAGCGCCACTAGAAGAGAGCACCATAAGACAAATAGCTGACTTGTTGTATGTGCCTCATAGCCAATTCATTAAGACTAAGCTTGAGATTGCAGAAGGTTCTAAATAATCCACTTCCAGAACAGTGCTGGCTACTTAAACAAAAATACGTTGTTAATTTCAAAGCACGTGACTTACTATTACGCCCAGAATAATAAATAAGTGGTAGTGTTTGGATAAATATTCCTTGCCTATTCCGCTATAAGAAAAGTTGTAAAGCAAGGACACATGAGTGTTTAGAACGTTAAAAATTCCGATTGGGCTCACTATTGCCTTATCTATGTCTGTTTTGATCATCGCAGTTGCCTTGGTCAATAGGCTAGACCATCACGAATCTGTTGTTACCGTCGTGAAAAATAATACCGCTGCCTTGAGTAACTCTCTCGCACTACAATTGTCAGTGATGATGGAAAGAAACCCCGGTAACAATGCATTGTTTTCTTCACTTTTTCAGCCAATCAAAGAGCACGAGCATCTTTTATCCGCGTTCCTTTACGATAATCATTTTAATGTGATTTCGGCTGTTCAGCCAGAGAGAGTGCTCGAGATAAGTAATGCATCCCTACCCACATCACCTCAAAATGTTCCTTTTGGCATCTCACAATACGAAGGAGTTATCGTAGATCACCAAATTGTAGGAAGTAGCCTCTATCCGATGGGTCACATTGTCATTTATATTGACATCAACAATTTACAGTCTGCGAATAGTGCCCGACATATTTTGGAACAAGCCCCCGTCATACTCGCACTTTGGTTATTGTGTGCCGGGGTGTGTATTTCCATTCTATATCGCTTAATTTCACCGCTTGCCTC
This sequence comes from Alteromonas alvinellae, assembly GCF_902705805.1. Classification (NCBI taxonomy): domain Bacteria; kingdom Pseudomonadati; phylum Pseudomonadota; class Gammaproteobacteria; order Alteromonadales; family Alteromonadaceae; genus Alteromonas; species Alteromonas alvinellae. The sequence continues at coordinate 92,222 of NZ_CACSIH010000012.1, forward strand.
ATTAGGCCGATTTACTCAGGAAGTCTTCGAAACCAAAGATTATGCGCTGAGAAGCTCAATTCACTCATCTAATGAAATAGGTAGAATAGCTAGCAACATTAACAGCTTACTAGACGCGATCGAAGTTGAGCTTCTGGTTAACTTTGAACAAAAGCAAACCTTGGTCGACCAGCAAGAAACCATGTCTCGCCTTGCTAATTTTGATAGCCTAACAGGCTTACCCAATCGGCAATTTGTTCTTGATAACCTTAGGTTGGAATTAGCAAGAGCGAAAAGAAATGATGAAGATTTGTTGCTTTTATTTTTTGACCTTGATGGATTTAAAGGAATAAATGATTCTTTAGGGCATGAGACAGGCGATTTAATTTTAATAGAAGTCGCTGATAGAGTGCAGTGTCTACTTAGAGACGGTGACTTGTTTGCTCGTTTAGGTGGCGATGAATTCTTAGTACTCCCTGATCGAGATGCAACGACCGACCAGGCAAAGCGTCTCGCAATGAGATTAATTACAGCATTTGATGAACCCTTTGAGCTTAGAGGACTTTCTTTAACTGTTGGCTTGAGCGTAGGCGTGGCTACTGCTTCTGATGCGGGTTACGATTTAAGTGAACTCATGAGTAATGCCGACTTGGCCATGTATCGCTCGAAGGCGAGAGGAAGGGGAAGTTATACGCTATTTACGCCAGACATGGTGGAATCTCACAAACGTAAACTTCATTTGGCTAACGGCATAGAGCAAGGGATAGCGAATGATGAATTTGTTGTTTATTACCAAGTAAAAGTCAACAACGACGGAAATGTTATTGGCGTTGAGGCATTAATACGTTGGCAACATCCTGAATTCGGCCTCGTTATGCCAAACGAATTTATTCCTATAGCAGAACAAGGTGGAAAGATTACCGCGATTACTCGATGGGTAATAAATCGAGTGTGTATAGATATGCCCGAACTCAGGCGTTGGGCTGTGGGCGCTTTTAGAGCTTCAATTAATCTATCTGGCCACGACCTGAGAAGTAATCAACTCTTCGACTATATCTACAATACCTTTACGCTTTACGATGTAAACCCCGAAAACATTGAATTTGAAGTGACTGAAAGCGCATACCTTGAAAACTTTACGCTTTCCAACAAGTTTTTCAGACGTATTGGTAATATGGGATGTGCGATTGCCCTCGACGATTTTGGGACGGGATATTCCTCCTTGAGTTATCTTACTCAAATCAATATTGATACGCTTAAAGTCGATAGGCAGTTTGTGTCGGAAATTCAATCATCGGAACGCAGTCGCTTAGTAACAGGCGCTATAATTGATTTGGCAAAACGACTATCCCTTTCTGTGTGTGCTGAGGGAATAGAAAATCTTGAGCAGTGGCAGTATCTCAAAGAGCACGGTTGCGACAATGTTCAGGGTTTCATGTTCAGCAAGCCAGTTCCAATCGATGCGCTCGTTATTTCACCCAGCCACTATAAGGCTGAAGAATTCATCTGATGCTAAAATAGGCATGTCGGTATTGTTGCCGACATGCACTCACTACCAGTGTTTCTTTATTGCAACACCTGCCCATAGATTACCCATGTTAAAGCATTGTTATTTTCTCAACCTTCTGTTTTTTATAGTTATATTTATTGTGGTCTGAAAATCGCATAGTAAGTTTAAATGCATTAATGATGTGGTTGATTGAAGACTAATGGTAATATCCCTATGCCTTAATCATTCATTATTGGCAGAAGCCATAGGATAGAAACTGGCGAATTGAGAAGGATTTTAACAAGCGTTTAGCGGAGGATTCATGATGAAACGTCTCGAAAAAGTTTTCTTAGCACTTTGTGCTGTTGCAGCAGTACAAGCCATTTCAGTAGCAGATGCGCATGCCACACCGGCGCGTTCGCTCATTCAACAGTTAGATACAGACAAAGACGGCTTGATTTCTCTTAAGGAAGCGGTAAGACACACGGGATTACTGCGTAACTTTGGTCTGATTGACGACAACGAAGACGGTAAGCTTTCTGAGGCAGAATTGGCAAAGAGTAAGCTTACGCCGGGTAATGAAAAACTCACGGCAGGTGAGTAGATAAGAATATCAACATCGATGAGGGTAAGGTTCTGATAAACAAGGTATCGTTTGGTGAACGCTTGGTACAACTTGGTTCACTAAGGCAGTTAACGTTAGGTAGTTTTGTACTGGCCCTCATCCCGCTCATAGCACTGCTATGGCAAAGTCAAAGTGATTTAGCTAAAGTCGGTCAAATGACAACGCTTGAAACGCGTTTTGTGGTGGATGTTGTTAGCGACATGCAGCGTTTAGATAACGCAGTTGTCGATGTTGAGCGCAGTATTAGACAGTTTGCTGTTCTACGTAACGAGCGAGTAGCGCAGCTTTCTGATAATGCTATAGACCAGTTTGCCGTAGCGGCTGACAACCTATGTCAGGCGCTTTCTGTTCCAGCAACATGTTCTCGACTATCCGAACAACTCAACCAACTTGCTGAGTACAGGGCCATAGAAGACCAACTATTGCTTAACGCATATTTAGCGTCAGTAGCAGATAGCGTAGATCAATTGCGCGATGATGTAGAAGCGGCAATAACAGAGCGGGTTAAAGTCCAGCAAGACGACTTGAACGCCATGCAGGCAAAGCAAGCGTGGTCCACAGCCATGTTGGTAAGCGTGTCGTTACTGCTTATATTGATGGGCAGCCAACTGATTGTAAACCCTGTTAATAACCTCAAAAAAATAATTCGGATAATGGCGCACAGTGACGGTCAGCTTCCTCCGTTGTCCAGGCAGGCTCCCAAAGAACTTATTGATGTAGAAAAGGATTTGCACTGGCTCTACGACCGCCTTCAGCAATTAGAACATATCAGGACCGCTTTACTAAGACATGCTGCACACGAACTCAAAACACCGCTAGCGAGTATTAAAGAAGGCTGTAGTTTATTGTCAGAAAACGTGGTCGGCGAGTTAAATAATAGTCAACGAGAAGTGCTGTCATTACTTACCGGCAGCACACAGCGCCTTAATACCTTGGTTGAAAAATTACTCGACTACAATTTGCTCTTACAACAGGCGCAACCCAAAATAGTTGAAAGCGATGCAGGTAAGCTGGTCACCGCCTGCTTAGACGATTATGCCCTTGCCATTCAAGAAAGAGAGGTGGATGTAAATATTTCCGCCCCCACAGTGCATGTAGACGAAGAGTTGTTTAGAAGAATACTCGATAATTTAGTGTCCAATGCCGTTGCGCACGGTGCGGTTGGAAGACCGATTAATATTAGCCTTTATAACGAAAATGATAACCTTGTACTGGACGTAGCAAACCGTGGGAAACGTATTGCACCAGAATCGGTACACACGCTATTTGAACCTTTTATTCGAGGAACCGAGCCAAGAAACGACAACGTTATTGGAACGGGGTTAGGGTTATCAATTGTTGCCGATTGCGCTCGACTAATGCATGGTGATGTAAAAGTTGTAGATGTAGACTATGCCGATGTTTGCTTTAGAGTGACCATTCCGCGACAGGAAAAATAAAATGAGAAAAAGTGGTTTAATTGTCGCCTTACTGGTACTGACAGGATGTCAGAGTTTAACCAGAAATAACGACAACGCAGGTGAGCCAGAAAAGGTGACGCCTGTAGCTAAAATAGAACGTGGCCTTTGTTTATTTGCCGAGCCTCCACAGGGGGTTGAGCACAATTGCGATGCAACCTATTGGCTTAACGCGTGGATTGACGCGGCCAACCAACCTTGGTTAAAACGCAAGCAGAGTTTAGAAGCGCTAGGAGATTCAGCGTTCGATACGCTTCATGCCTACCTACTGACGCTTCCCACGGATACCCCTTATCAAGATAGATTGCGCGCTCAGCTCGCGCTGGATGATATTGCGGGCACTTTTACCCCAACAGCTCAGGAAGTGATTAATGTGATTGCCGCATCGCACAACAATCAAATAATGCAGTTAGAGTCTGCCATGGTGGTGTTGGAGCAAGAAAATACCTCTCGTGGAGAGAAATTAAAAGCGCTTGAAAAAGAAGCCTTTAACTTGCGCAAAAAATTAGAAGAATTGTTGCAAATTGAAGCAACACTGATGGATAAAAACAGGAGTACACAACAGTGAGCGAAAAGGCGAGTAGTAACCCTAACTTATTGTTGGTTGATGATGATAAGAGCTTATTGCGCTTATTAACCATTCGTCTGGAAGGCGAAGGTTATGAGGTGACCGCAGTGGAAGACGGTCAATCAGCGTTAAGAAAGCTTCAAAATGACAACTACGATGTAGTATTGAGTGACTTGCGTATGCCGGGCTTAGATGGTCTGAGTTTGTTTGAAGAAATTATGGGAATTAGAAAAGATATTCCGGTAATTCTCATGACGGCTCACGGCACCATAGCTGATGCGGTAGCAGCCACTCAGCGTGGCGTATTTGGTTTTTTGCCTAAACCTGTCGATCACGATGAATTACGCGCGCTGTTGCAAAAAGCACTTAGCCAGTCTCAAGCTGCACAGCCGGGCGATTGGGCAAAGGACATCATTACCCGTTCTCCAGAAATGCTAAATGTACTAGACCAGGCGTTCCGCATAGCTCAGCGTGAAGTATCTGTGCTTATTAGCGGCGCAAGTGGAACGGGTAAAGAACTGCTTGCTAACGCCATTCATAAAGCCAGTAACCGCAGCGACAAGCCATTTGTGGCGATTAACTGTGGAGCATTGCCTGAAAACTTACTTGAGTCAGAGCTATTCGGTCATGCAAAAGGCGCGTTCACTGGCGCAGTAGCGGCACACCCCGGTTTATTTAGAGAAGCTGACGGTGGTACGCTATTTTTAGATGAAATTGGCGATATGCCAATGACGCTTCAAGTTAAACTATTGCGTGCTCTACAAGAACGACAAATTCGCCCTGTAGGAAGCAGTAAGCACGTAGACATTGATGTGCGTATCATTTCTGCGACGCACAAAGATTTGCATAAAGAAATGGAAGAAGGCACCTTCCGCGAAGACTTGTATTACCGACTAAATGTAGTCAATCTCAAGCTTCCTTCGCTGAAATCGCGTAGCGAGGACATCCCTTTACTTGCGCGATCATTACTACAACAAAGTGCGCAGCGTCATGGCGTAAACGTAAGTCAGTTCTCAGATGACGCAATGCAGCAGTTAGTGACCTCATCTTGGCCAGGTAACGTACGCCAGCTAGTGAACGTGGTTGAACAGTGTGTGGCGTTAACACAAACGCCGGTTATTCCGCTTCATTTGGTCGAGCAGGCTCTTTCAGCAACCAAGCAAAGCTGGCCTACGCTCACAGAAGCGCGCGATGCCTTTGAGCAACAATACCTTCACAAGCTTCTTAAAATGACCGACGGCAACGTAACGCGCGCGGCAGAGCTTGCTGGTAGAAATAGAACTGATATGCACAAGCTTATGAAAAAGCACGAGCTAGACGCAGCTGATTTCAGATAGACATAGTCGAGCTTAGAGAGTTATTAAACGCATCACTTTTTAGTGATGCGTTTTTGTTTTGCGATACGAAAAGCGTAGGGCTGGAGTTATGCTGGAAGGTGCTCTGAAAAAATAATGGTTTCAACTGTGCGGGCGTGGTTTTTTAAGCTTTCTATCTCAACATCTAAAAAGTCACGTGGTTCATCAAACAGTAGGCATAACGTACCCAATTCATAGCCATCTTTGTTGCGCAAGATAGCACCTGCGTAAGCTCTTATGAAAGGGCTGCCAGTAACCAGCGGGTTATTAGCGAATAGCTTATCGGCTTTAGCGTCGGGAACAATCAAGTATTCTTCTTCGGCTATCGCGTAGGTGCAAAACGAGATATTACGCGGTGTTTCGGTAGCATCCATACACTGGCGGGACTTAAACCATTGGCGATCTTCTGCAACAAGGCTTACTAAGCAGGTTTTAGCATTAAACTCTTCTTGTACGGTTTTGGTGAGCTCGTCAAGTTGTTCGCTTGGGGAAGTATCTAAAATATCTAGCGATTCAAGCGCAGCAATACGCGCTTTCTCATATTCATGGTTCATTGAGGCTATTTCACGGTAAATAATGGTGTAGTACCAAAATAGATAAGAGCAGTAGTTTACCGCTGAATTAGAAAAACGCTATCTATTAAAAAATATTGATAGGCTCAATGTCAGTTGCTCGTCATCAAAACAGTGAATTCTGCTCTGGTTGAGTTTTAATAGACAGGTTATTTAGCGCAAGTGATGAAGTAGTGTTGTTATACAAATCGATAAACTGCTGCGCTAACCAGGGAGCATCTTTGTTGTCGGGGCGGTGGCAAAAAAAGTACACGTCTTTTCCTTCACTTTGCCAAATTTTCACTTTTTTCACCCAAGGTAACAAACAGCGTTGGTTGTCATCGTCTACATCGTTACCGACAAAACGCACAATGGGAGTATGGCCTGTAGCGATAACGTTTACTGGTACACGGGGCTTTTTCTCTCGCACCTCCTCTAGCATTGCACGTCTACTTGTTCCCCCTGCGTCTAAAGAGCCAGTGAAAAGCGCTCGGGTGTCCATAATGATTCTATTCGCACCGTGGCGGATCAAAAGTTGGTTAAGCGCCTTTTCTTCATCCCCCTTTGCAAAAAACGTCAAGTGGCGCACCTCAACCGCTACGTTTAATTCTTGTGGTAACGCTGCTAAAAAGGTATCCAAAATGGATAGCTTTTCTGGCCCGAAAGAAGCGGGCAGTTGCAGCATCATGACTCCTAGCTTTTCTTTTAACGGGCTTAGTAAAGCAAGCTGTTGGGCAACCTCTTCATCACAATGCTGTAATTGATGTACATGCGTAATGTTTTGGTGAAACTTGAAAGTAAACCTGAAGTGGTCGGGTGTTGAATCGCACCATCTCGCTACAGCGTCTTGGTGGGGAAGAGAGTAAAATGTGGTATTCCCTTCAACCGTATTACACTCCTTGGCATACAGCGACAATCCATTATCAGATTTGGGATAATTAGCAAACCACGTGCTTGGCCAATGGCTGTGTTGCCACATTGGTAATCCAATATAGAGATTTCCTTGTGATATGGCTGATTTGTGCATATTTGTCATTGGGCTTTATCAAGCATTTGTTTATACTATGCGGCCTTTAAATCATTACATTATGCATGTTGTGGGCGGGCCAGCTAATTGGCCAGCAAGTTTACGCGATTTTTGGCAAAGTCTTAAGCCCAAAAGTAAGCGGTTTTGAACGCCAATTCACTGCATGCGAAGCAAGAAAAAACATCAGGGGTCAAGGACCATGCGCACAGATTACTGTGGGAATATCGATTCATCATACATTGGACAAGAAGTTACCCTTTGCGGGTGGGTTAATAAGCGTCGCGATTTGGGCGGTGTAATTTTCATCGACTTACGCGACCGCGAAGGTATCGTACAAGTGGTGTTCGACCCAGATTTACCAGACGTGCTATCGGTTGCTAACACGTTGCGTAGCGAATTCTGCGTTAAGCTAACGGGTAAAGTGCGTGCGCGCCCTGAAGGTCAAGTAAATAAAGACATGCGCACTGGTGAGATTGAGATCCTAGGCACAGGCCTCGAAGTGATCAACAAATCTGACGTGCTTCCACTAGACTGGAACCAAGAAAACTCAGAAGAACAGCGCCTTCGCTATCGTTATCTAGATCTTCGCCGTCCTGTAATGAGCCAGCGTTTACAATTCCGTGCAAAAGTAACCGGTGCTGTACGTCGCTTCCTAGAAGAAGAAGGTTTCCTTGATATTGAAACCCCTATTCTTACTAAGGCAACGCCAGAAGGTGCACGTGACTACCTAGTGCCAAGCCGCACGCACAAAGGTGAGTTCTTTGCACTTCCGCAATCGCCACAGCTTTTTAAACAGCTTCTGATGATGTCGGGCATGGACCGTTACTATCAAATTGTTAAGTGCTTCCGCGACGAAGACTTACGTGCCGACCGTCAGCCAGAGTTTACCCAAATCGATATTGAGACCACGTTCTTAGATGCCGATGGCGTAATGTCTATTACCGAGCGCATGATCCGCGACTTGTTCAACAAAATGCTAAACGTTGACCTTGGCGACTTCCCGCGCATGACGTACAAAGAAGCCATGACGCGCTTTGGTAGCGATAAGCCAGACCTACGTAACCCGCTAGAGTTAACAGACGTTGCAGACTTGCTTGCTAACGTTGACTTTAAAGTATTCAGCGGCCCGGCGAACGACCCTAAAGGTCGCGTAGCAGCTATTCGCGTACCGGGTGGGGCGTCGCTTTCGCGTAAGCAAATAGACGAATACACTAAATTTGTAGGTATTTACGGCGCGAAAGGCCTAGCTTGGATTAAAGTTAACGATGCTGGTGCTGGTCTTGAAGGTCTACAGTCGCCCATCCTTAAATTCCTAACCGAAGATATCACTAACGCCATGCTAGAGCGCACTGGCGCACAAAGTGGCGATATTCTATTGTTCGGTGCAGACAGCTACACTGTGGTTACCGAAGCGATGGGCGCACTTCGTCTTAAGCTTGGTGAAGACTTTGAGCTTCTTGAAGGCGAGTGGAAGCCACTTTGGGTTGTTGACTTCCCAATGTTCGAAGAGTTTGACGGTCAGCTTCACGCTATTCACCACCCGTTTACCGCGCCACGTGGTTTAACGCCAGAAGAACTTAAAGCTAACCCAGCTGAAGCCTTATCTGACGCTTACGATATGGTATTGAACGGTGTTGAATTAGGCGGTGGTTCTGTACGTATTCACAATGAAGACATGCAGTCTACGGTATTCAACATTCTTGGCATTGACGATGAAGAAGCGAAGAACAAGTTTGGCTTCTTGCTTGACGCACTGCGCTTTGGTGCGCCGCCGCATGCAGGTCTTGCGTTTGGTCTAGACCGTCTGGTAATGCTTATGACTGGCGCGACGTCTATTCGTGATGTTATGGCATTCCCTAAAACAACCACAGCGGCATGTCCATTAACATCGGCGCCTAGCCCTGCAAATCCACAGCAGCTTGAAGAGCTAGCTATTGCAACGGTGAAAAAGCAATCGTAATTTATGGCGTATAAGAAGCCTGAATCTGCACTGGTAGTGTTGTATGACCAACACTACCGAGTGCTGCTTTTGCAACGACAAGATGACCCCACCTTTTGGCAGTCGGTAACCGGCGCGTTAGAAGAGGGGGAGTTACCCTTAGAAACAGCATATCGTGAAGTGTGTGAAGAAATTGGCATCGATGCCAAAGCGCTAGCGCGTTTATGGTCTCCCTCTAATAAAGAAGCGGTATCTTTGTTTGTACCGAGTGTGCCTTAATGGTTATACTGGGTATAGATCCAGGTTCTCGGATCACAGGCTACGGTTTAATTGCACGCAAGCAAGGTAAACTGGTGTATTTAGCAAGCGGATGCATTCGCGTTGGAACGGCAGATTTGCCTTCTCGTCTTGCTAATATTTTTACCGGGGTTGGCGATATTATTCGTCAATATAAACCCGACCAATTTGCTATTGAGCAAGTATTTATGGCGAAAAACCCTGATTCAGCGTTAAAGCTTGGTCAGGCCAGAGGTGCCGCCATTGTGGCAGCCACCCAAGCGCAACTTCCTGTTGCTGAATACAGCGCAAGGCAAATTAAGCAGTCGGTAGTTGGAAAAGGTGGCGCAGATAAAACGCAAGTTCAGCACATGGTAAAACACCTGCTTAGCTTAAGCGGCACGCCACAGGCCGATGCTGCCGATGCATTAGCCGTTGCCTTGTGTCATGCACACACCGAACAGAGCCTGATAAACATGGCAGGGCAAGCCCGAAAAACCGTTCGTGGTCGTTTGCGCTAGTACTGCTTAAAGCTCACGCTTTTACAGAGATAATTCATGATTGGACGAATTCGCGGTACGTTGGCTGAGAAACAGCCTCCAGAAATTCTTGTAGATGTAGCCGGTGTTGGCTACGAAATTCACATGCCTATGACCAGTTTCTACCAGCTTCCCGCGGTGGGTGAAGAAGTGGTGGTGTACACACATTTTGTGGTTCGTGAAGACGCCCAATTGCTGTTTGGTTTTGCTGATAAAATGGAAAGAGGGCTTTTCCGAGAATTGATCAAAGCCAATGGTGTAGGCCCAAAGTTAGGCCTTGCTATTTTATCTGGAATGTCGGCAAGCCAGTTCTTGGCAAGTGTACAAAATGAAGATGTTTCTGCACTCGTCAGCTTACCGGGTATAGGTAAGAAAACCGCAGAGCGTTTAGTGGTAGAGCTTAAAGACCGCCTAGCAAAATTTGGCAAGGCGCAGAGTATTGCTGTACCACCTCCAAGTGGCGACTTGCTATCCACCAACACTATTGTTGCTGTAAACGACGCTCGGGAAGAAGCACAAAGCGCGCTTATTGCACTGGGCTATAAACCTGCTCAAGCGAGCAAGCTAGTTGACAGCGTATATAAAGAGGGCATGGAAAGTGAAGCCCTTATTCGCGAATCATTAAAAGCGGCCATATAATGGCGCTCAACGAAGACAGCGGTTCTTAGTCTGCCTGTCTTCACGTCACCGTTTAAAGTAGAACTATCATGATTGAAGCCGACAGACTGATTACGCCTGAAGCCAGCACCGAAGACGAGGTCATCGACCGCGCCATTCGCCCTAAAATGCTGGAAGACTATACGGGGCAGCCTCACGTATGTGAGCAAATGGAAATTTTTATTCAAGCTGCGCGTAATCGCGACGATGCGCTAGACCATCTACTTATTTTCGGTCCGCCAGGACTGGGTAAAACCACGCTTGCGAACATTGTGGCAAATGAAATGGGCGTAAACATTAAAACCACGTCAGGCCCTGTGCTTGAGAAAGCTGGCGACTTGGCTGCACTGCTTACCAACCTTGAGCGCAATGATGTATTGTTCATAGACGAAATACATCGCTTAAGTCCAGTGGTAGAGGAAATTCTTTATCCTGCCATGGAAGACTATCAGCTTGATATTATGATAGGCGAGGGGCCTGCCGCCCGTTCAATTAAGCTAGACCTTCCTCCTTTTACACTGGTAGGCGCTACCACCCGCGCAGGCTCGCTAACGTCGCCATTACGCGACCGTTTCGGTATTGTTCAACGCCTTGAGTTTTACAACGTAAAAGACCTCACCAGTATTGTGGCAAGAAGCGCGAGCTATCTGAATTTAGACATGAACGAGGAAGGTGCGCAAGAAGTGGCACGTCGCTCGCGGGGCACGCCGCGTATCGCCAACCGTTTGTTACGCCGTGTTCGGGATTATGCTGAAATTAAATCTGACGGCACGGTGGGCGCCGACGTTGCGGCCAAAGCTTTAGATATGCTTGATGTAGACAAAGAAGGCTTTGACTACATGGACCGCAAATTGCTTACTGCTATTATCGAAAAGTTTGATGGTGGGCCAGTAGGCTTAGACAATTTGGCAGCAGCCATTGGTGAAGAGAAAGAAACCATAGAAGACGTGATTGAACCCTTCCTTATTCAACAGGGCTTTTTACAGCGCACGCCTCGAGGCCGTATTGTGTCTCAGCGAGCCTATCTTCACTTTGGCTTCGCTCCGTCTGAATAATCTACCGTCCCTTTGTAAGAAGCAACAGATTCGTTTTAAAGGCCTAGCTGGATTGCTGGGCTTTTTTTGGTAACACCGAGAATACAGAAGCCGTTTCAAACGCTACAAGTAAATGCTCGTATGGGGGGAGCTGTCATTCCAGAGCATTGAAAGTGGATGGCGAATTATCGCATAGCCCAAGTTAAGCATGGGCCGCCAATATTTTGTTTTGTACAGATGCTAAATTACAGGCAAAAAAAAGCCCGCTCATTGAGCGGGCTAAAACAACAAGTGTTGAAGGAAATAAATCCAGGGAACTCATGTCTAACAGGAGAATAACTCTTGCATGACCGTGCTAAGCACCATCACGCTCTGTACGACTGATGCTGTGCATTATAGGGAGTGCCGAAAAAACTACAATTGAGTAAAATTGTTGTTTTGGATTAGAATAACTAATGTGTTAACTAGGTGTTTAATATTGGTTTACTTTTGATTAAATGTTAGCTTTGGTGGGGGTTGTAGAGAGGTTTTGCTCTGCACTTTATCGCGCTAATTAGTTAGTTTATCTTCAGTTTGGATTATTAATTTTTTTGGTAAAGGAATAGTTATGCATTTACATCAGGTAAGAGTGTATTACGAAGATACCGACGCAGGCGGTATCGTCTATTATGCGAATTACCTAAAGTTTATGGAGCGAGCCCGTACAGAGTGGCTTCGCGAGCTAGGCTTTGAACAAGATACACTGATGGAACAATCCATCGCTTTCGTCGTCAAACACGTTGAAATGCATAACTATGCGCCTGCGCGGTTTAATCAACTGTTGAGTATTGAGACTCGCGTTGTAGAATTGAAAGGCGCTAGTATGACGTTTCAACAAATTATTAAAAATGAACAAGGCGTTACATTGGTATCGGGAGATATCAAGGTTGCCTGCGTCGATTTGGCAGTTATGAAGCCAAAAAGATTACCACGTACTTTGTTAGGGGAAATTTCGCGTGTCATCTGATCTCACTTTTATTGGCTTGTTTTTACAAGCGAGTTTTATTGTTCAACTAGTTATGCTCTTGTTATTAAGCGTGTCGATAGCCTCGTGGACATTTATTTTCCAACGCAGCAAGGCCTTGTCGGCGGCACGCAACGAAATGCGTCAGTTTGAAGATAAGTTCTGGTCAGGCGCTGACCTTAACCGTCTTTATCAAGAGCTTTCAGCTAGAACTAACCTTACTGGTATGGGCAGCATCTTTTGCTCAGGCTTTAAAGAGTTTGTTCGTCTGCGCAAATCTAACACCGCTACCAACGGTATCGTCGACGGTACATACCGTGCTATGCGCGTTTCTATGTCTCGTCAAGTTGAAGAATTAGAAAGTCGTTTACCCTTTTTAGCAACAGCAGGCTCAATCAGTCCTTACATTGGCCTATTCGGTACTGTGTGGGGGATCATGAACGCCTTCATCGCACTAGGTGAAGTGCAACAAGCCACCCTTGCGATGGTAGCGCCCGGTATTGCAGAAGCACTAATTGCAACTGCTATCGGCCTATTTGCTGCCATCCCAGCCGTAATTGCATACAACCGCTTCAGCCATCAGGTTGAGAAGCTAGAAAATAGCTACGGCAACTTCATGGAAGAGTTCTCTGCAATCCTTCATCGCCAAGCCGTTGCTGCGCAAGCACAACAACAAGCCTAAGCGTTTACATTCCAAACGGAGGACTTGTTATGTATGTAAGAAAACGCCGCAGGCCGGTATCAGAGATAAACGTAGTGCCCTACATCGACGTGATGTTGGTGTTGCTTATTATCTTTATGGTAACGGCGCCGCTTATTTCTCAAGGGGTAAAGGTAGATTTGCCTAAAGCAAGTGCCAACCCGATAGAACAAGACGATACACCACCGATTATTGCGTCAGTGGATGTTAAAGGTCGCTACTTCCTTAATGTAGGCGAAGACCAGGAATCGCCAATTAGCGAAGAAGAGCTTGGCGCTATTGTAAAAGCACAATTGACCAAAGAGCCCAATACGCCCGTAGTGGTAAAAGGCGATGGACAAGTAGCGTATAACGAAGTGATACAGCTAATGGTGTTATTACAACAGGCGGGTGTGCCTTCGGTAGGGTTAATGACGGATCCGGTTGAGTAATATAGATATGTCGAAACCCGAAGTGTCGAGAAGCACGTCACGCGCAAACAGTGATACGAAGACTAAACAGGCCAGTAGTTTAAGCCCAGAACAAGTAGGCTTGTATAAGTCCATTGGTTTGCATCTTTTTATTGCTGCGCTGTTGCTAATTAGCGTCAGTTTCTCTCCTGACCCGTTGCCAAGTATGCCGTCGAATGCGCCTGTGATAGAAGCGACGTTTATTGATGCGCAAGCGATTGCGGATCAAAAAAGGGAGCAGGCACAAGCTGAAGCTCAAGCAAGAGCCGAAGAGCAAGAAAGGCAAAGAAAAGCAGAAGCCGCGGCAGAGAAAAAACGCCAGCAGCAGCTAGCAGCCAAGCGTGCGAAAGAGAAGCGTGAAGCAGAAGCGGCTGAAGCGAAACGTCAGAAAGACTTGGAGCGCTTAGCGGCGCAGAAGGAACAAGAGCGTAAGGAGCGCGAAGCAAAAGCGAAAGCTGAGGCTGAGCGAAAGAAAAAAGAAGCAGCTGAACGCGCTGAAATGGAAAGGATCATGCAAGAGCAGCTTGCAAAAGAACAAGCTGCTCAGCAAGAACGTAGGCGAAAACAGGTACTTACTGAAGTAGAGCGTTATACCGCGCTTATTCAGCAAACCATAAAGCGCAATTTGTATTCGGACGACAGCTATCAAGGCAAAACCTGTCGATTGAATATTCGGTTAGCAACGACAGGGTTTGTTACGAGTATTCGTGTACTCGGCGGCAATGATGCGCTGTGTAGAGCGGCAGAAAGCGCGGTTCGCAGGGCCGAAAAGTTACCGGTATCTGATGCGCCAGACGTTTACGAGCAGTTAAAAGACATTACTTTAAAAGTGGAATTATAGTGGTATGAAAAAACTAGGTTTATGGATAGCGCTTATTACGATGGCATTCAGTGCCAAAGTGTTTGCATCCTTAGAAATTGTGATAACCGAGGGCGTAGATAGTGCACGTCCAATCGGGGTTGTGCCATTTAAATGGAAAGGTCAGGGCAGTATGCCTGGCGATATTTCTAAAGTGGTGATGGCCGACTTAATGCGTAGTGGTAAGTTTAATCCGGTATCTGTCGACAAAATGCCACAGTACCCAGAGACAGCGGAACAAGTGTCTTTCACTGCATGGGCAACCTTAGGTGTGGACACGGTTTTAGTAGGAAGTATTGAGCCACAAGGAGGCGACCGTTACCTTGTATCCTATGAGTTGATTGATGTACTTAAAGGGCAAGTTGACAATGGGCAAGCTAAAGTACTCAAAGACGGCAATTTGGTATCGAGTAATGATCACGTACTAGCCGCCCGTCAGGCAGTGATCAACGGCCGAGATTTTCGCCAGTATGCGCATCGAATTAGCGACATTGTGTATGAAAAATTGACCGGTGTTCGCGGTGCATTTTTAACGAAAATTGCTTACGTCATTGTTCGCGACCGTGACACGGTAGAAAAACCTTACCAATTAGTCATTGCAGACTACGATGGTGAGAACGAAACGCGCTTGTTGTCTTCGCCAGAGCCGCTTATGTCGCCAGTGTGGTCGCCTGATGGCGAGAAGCTTGCCTACGTTAGTTTTGAAAATCGTAGACCGCAAATATTCATTCAGAATATCTACACCAGCGAGCGTACGCGCATTACTGATTTCCCTGGAATAAATAGTAGCCCGGTGTTTTCACCAGATGGCAAGCAACTTGCAATGGTTTTATCGAAAGATGGAAACCCTGAACTCTATGTGATGGACTTAGCGACAAAAAATCTTCGCCGAGTAACACGAAATAGAGCGATTGATACGGAGCCCGCGTGGCTACCAGACGGCAGTGGGTTAATATTTAGCTCGGAACGGGGTGGTAAACCCCAGATATATAGCGTAAATTTAAATTCTGGGAAAGTAAGGCGAGTTACCTTTGTAGGTGAACAGAACCTTGGCGGTACGATTTCCCCAGACGGCAAGCAAATGATTATGGTAAACCAAACTAATGGGAACTATCACATTGCGAAGCAGTCCTTGGATGGTGGATCACCTCAAGTACTGACACGGACGTACTTAGATGAATCACCAAGCGTAGCGCCGAATGGAAGCATGATTATATACAGCACCCTTCACGAGGGAACCCAAGTGTTGTCACTGGTTTCTTTAGATGGGCGTTTTAAAGCTAGGTTACCAGCAGCCAATGGGCAAGTTAAATCGCCAAGTTGGTCACCATTTTTGTTCTAACAATTTAACGACTAAACAATAAAATTTAAGGATTAGTAGGATGCAAATGAATAAAGTGATGAAGAGCTTCATTATCGCATTGCCAGTAGTGACAATGATGGCATGTTCTTCAGGCCCTAGCGAAGAAGAATTGGCAGCAGAGCGTAACCGCCTTGCACAAGAACAAGCGGCTGCAGAAGCGGAAGCACGTGAAGCAGAAGCACAGCGCGTTAAAGCAGAAGCTGCACAGCGTATGAAGCGTCAGGAAGAAATGGTTCAGCAAGAAATGGAAGCGCTGAAAAACGAACAAACCGTTTACTTTGACTTTGACCGCTCAAGCATCAAGCCAGAGTTCCAGCGTATTCTAGACAAGCACGCGGCGTTCTTGGTGAAAAACCCAAGCACTAAAGTGACTATTGAAGGTCACACTGACAGCCGTGGTACGCCTGAGTACAACATCGCGCTAGGCGAACGTCGTGCACAGTCTGTTGAAACTTACCTACTTAATGCTGGCGTAAGCAGCAGCCAAGTAACAGTAGTTTCATACGGCGAAGAAAAACCAGCAGTGATGGGTTCTACTGAGTATGCATTTGCTCAAAACCGTCGCGGAGTGGTTGTTTACCGCTAATGACTATTCTAACGAATAAGACATTAAAAATGGGCGTCACTTTATGTGCCGCCCTTGCTGTTTCTACCGCATTTGCGCAAGCGCCTGTGGTAGACGCCAATGGCGGCAGTGAATTAGAGCAGCGTATTGTTGTACTAGAGCGTATTGTTAAGAGCCGAACCGAAATGCAACACAGGCTTCAAACGCAGCTAGACAATATGCAAATGGAAGTCGACCAGCTGCGTGGTGCGGTTGAAGTTAATACCAATGAACTTCAAAAAGTACTTGAGCGTCAACGTGAGCTTTATCTTGAAATAGATAAACGCGTGGAGGCACTTAAGCAAAGCGGCGCGCTACAAGGTAGTGCCATGCCTAGTGCAGGTGTTGATTCGGGCTCTGTGAGCTCTCCAACAGCATCTACACCAACGCAAGCACCGCAAGCAGGTGAAGATGAAGCCTACGAAAATGCGGTGAATTTGATCCTTAAGTCTCGTGAGTACGATAAAGCCATTCCTGCGTTTCAATCGTTCATTTCACGCTTTCCCAACAGTGGTTACGCACCAAATGCGCACTATTGGTTAGGGCAACTGTTGTTTAATAAGCAGCAGTGGAGCGAAGCAAGTGAACAATTTAATATTGTAGCTAATCGCTTTACCGATTCTTCCAAGCGTCCTGATGCCTTATTAAAACTAGGTGTCATTGCTGAGCGAACGGGAGACAGTTCAACAGCGCGTCAGCTGTTCCAACAAGTTGTAAATGATTACCCTGATTCTTCGGCAAAACGCCTCGCTGAATCTCGGTTAAATAACTTGTAATGAACAAAGCCTCTTTTAAAGAGGCTTTTTTATGAGTTAGAGAAAAGTTTTTTTCAAAAAATTCCATTTAGAGTGCATAAAACTTCTGCACCAAATTTCACTGTATTTCGTAGAAACCTGACTAAACTCAATTAGTACTGGTATAAATACTCAGCGATTTGTTTTCATTTTGACCGTTTAGTCGTAATTTGACAGAAAAATGAAAATAAAAGGACGTTATGGGTTGCGTCGAATAAAAATCTGAGTATTATATGCCGCCGTTGCCAAGACACAGGCAACAACAGGAAAGAAAGGGTCGTTAGCTCAGTTGGTAGAGCAGTTGACTTTTAATCAATTGGTCG
>NZ_CACSIH010000013.1:0-273 GCF_902705805.1 Alteromonas alvinellae
TGACTCAACACGAGGAAGGTGCCGCTCGACTGAGTTATAGTCGTAACGACATGATCAACAGTCTGTGCACCTTAGATTTTGCTAGCCGACTCTGGGTTATCTTTAGAGCACTGATATCGGGAGCGCTTGATGAGCTCAGCAAGCTATACGGAGTCAGCGCCGCACAAGAGATCATGAACCAAATAGACAAAACGGTTCAGGAGTTCTTTATGCAAGTCATGCAAATGGATACCTTCACGCTGAGGCTAGAAGCCAAATCTATTGGTGATGAGT
>NZ_CACSIH010000014.1:0-427 GCF_902705805.1 Alteromonas alvinellae
CTTTGATTGTCAAAAGTGCGCATTTATTTGTTTAACTTTGACTTCAATCGAATTGACTTTCGTAGCTTTCTACTTTCGCGTAAGGTTCGTAGCTCCCATCTTGATATATAATGAAAACGGTATAAGGCATAAACTGCTCTGCTACTTCCATTCCGGGTGAACCTACTGGCATAGCTGGAACAGATAACCCGATAGCCTTTGGATGTTCTTCTAACAAAAATCGTTTTATAAACTTAGAAGGGACATGGCCTTCAAATACAAAGCCACTTTCTGTAACAGCGGTATGGCAAGAGCGAAGACTTGGCGAAATTCCGTATTCGTTCTTGATGTTGCTCAAGTTATGAAAGTCCTTTGTACGTAGGTGAAACCCTTGGCTTTCTAGATGGGTTATCCACTTTTTACAGCATCCACACGATGGTGATTTATA
>NZ_CACSIH010000015.1:0-23820 GCF_902705805.1 Alteromonas alvinellae
GGTGTTTAATCCCGCGGCGGCTAGCTCTGGTATACCGTCGCCTGATATATCAGGAATAGTCAGTAGGGTGGGGCTGTCCATACCTGGCCACGCATAGCTGGCGACTAAACCGCGTTTGTCGGCCGCATCTTTAACTAACAGCATGGTTCTGCCGTCTTCACGGCTGGTGCCAAATAAGCCCCATTCGCTTTCACTGTCGCCATTCATATCGAACAGTTTCTGCCAGCTCACGTTTTCCCACTTATCAGGGAAGTTATACGCACTAAGCTTATTATTGCTGTTAGCGCCACTGATTAACTTCACCTGTATTTTGTTATTGCGCTTAATACGACCAAACAGCGCCACATCATTCACACCATCGCCATCATAATCACTGTGTTGATAATAAGACGGGCTATCAAAGATAGCAGGGAAGCTATACACGCCCACGTTAGCGCCAGTTGCGCCATCTTGCACACGAAGCTGTGGTCTAGCGCCATCTTTAAATGTGCCTTCAAGGGCAATTTCAGGTACCCCATCACCGGTTAAGTCATCCATCACCATAACCTGCATGTTCTTCCAGTTTGCGGGCCAGTTGAATACAGAAATGCGTTTGCCAGTACTGCCACTACGCACAAAGAACTGCGGTTTACCTTCATTACCCTCATCTTGGCGAATACCGAATAAACCGATATCCATCATGCCGTCACTATCCATATCAGGTAAGGCGATAGGTGTTATAGACGAGGGCACGTAAGCGCCTGCTGCCCAGCGAATGTTCGACAGTTCCGCACTATCCACAGGATTTATAATGGAAAGACTAGGCACACCACCACCTACACTAAACACACCCAGCTCAGTCACACCATCGCCATTCACATCTTGCCACAGCAACGGTATGCCTGAGCCAAGCTCAGAAGCGCTGCTGTCATCAGGCACGGTAGGGTTGTTATCCAGCTTATCGTTAATGCCATCACCATCAGAATCGGTATTAAACGGGTCGGTGCCATATTCAAACTCTTCAAGGTTAGTCAGGCCATCGCCGTCGGCATCGCCATCGGCATCCGCCACTAGTGGATTTAACCCCACACGCGCTTCATACACATCCGGCATGCCGTCGTTGTCGTCATCGCTGTCGCAGGCATCGCCTAAGCCGTCGCTGTCGGTGTCTAGCTGATCTTGGTTGGCAATGGTTGGGCAATTGTCGGCGGTATCATCAATGTAGTCGCCGTCACTGTCAGGAAGTGTACTGTTTTCATCATCAACAAATACAATGTTGTCGATAGTCACATCATAACCTTGAACGCCAGACGTCAATCGTAAAGAAAAAGCTGCAGCACCAGGTGTGCCAGTGGGCACGCGTACGTTTACGCAACTGTTAGCGGCTATATCGTGCTGCCTTACTAACGCTTGTTGAATTGTAATAGTCGACTCAAGCGTTGCATTAAGGGTTAAATGCGTATTACAAGCATCAAAGCTAATGCCGTTAACCGATGCGGGAACATAAAAAGGGTTAATCGTAATTTTTTGGTCGCTAGATTCGAGTGTTAGCAGTGCATTGCCGCCAGCTGTCATTATACGTGCTGCGCTTGTTGCGCCAGTATCTAAAAGTTCAAACCCAGGGATGTCCATAAATAGCCCTCCAACCCCTAAGTTACCTCTTGATAAGTTACCGTTTACAATGCCGTGCCCTAATGTTGTCCACGTAAAGTCACTTTCTACTTGCTGATTTGCCGCGAATAAACTGTCGAAGATGTAGTCGTCTGAAGTTCTTAAATAGGAAAGTCCGCCCGTTTTCGACAAATTAAAACCATGCTTTCGTCTATCTACTAAATTAAAGTCGTACCAATGAGGCTCTACCGATTCGGTAAACATATCTATGGTACCGCTATACATGGCGTGCACATCTGAATGTCCTAGGGCCATTAACTTTTTGGACGAGGTCGACACAATATTGCGGCCTGTAATGCCCAAGCTACCGTTTTGCCAGTAATTGTCTGCCCACTCAATGCCCTTCCAATTTACGATGCCATCGTTACTACGCCCGGGGTTTACATCGTAGTCGGTGTAGGCAAGCTCTAGTCCGCCTGAATCGTGAGGGTCGAGCGTAGTAACGTGCGAAACGGGCATGCCAGCTCTTAGCATACGCTCCGCAAGTTCGCTATTCACTACCGTACCTCTGCTATGGCCAATCAAATGTACATTAGTAAATGCGTCAATGTTCTGATTTGTTTGAAGGTGAACAATGGCACCTAAAAGGGCTTGTGCTGACGCCTCTGAATAGCCAGGGGATAAATTATTCGAAAGCTCAGTCCAGTCATGAACAACAATAAAATGGTTTGTGCCTTCTAATGCTTCACCTATACGTTCTAGCTGCGCGCTAACCGGGTTGAACACCCATATTTCGGCGTTGCCGTTTGCACCTAGCGCTCTGTTCTGAATAGCTTTAGCCATATCGATAGGCCAATCGGGCAACTCACCAAGGGTTTGGTAGCCGTGGGTAATAACCGTTAGTTTTTTATCAGTGTTATCAGCAAGTGTTACGTTTATCGTGGTCTCAAAGGTATTATTCGATGTAAGTTCGTTATTTATGTTTAACGTATCGATAGTTGCCGTTACGCGGTGAATGCCTGTACTGATAAAGCAGTATTGAGCACAATGCGATGCATTATAGGCGGTCTCTGGAATAGTTAATATTTGCTTTTCTAAAGCCGCTATTTCGCTTATCTGCCATGTATAAATCTCAACCCCTTCGGTTTCATCAAAAAGCGTGACGGCAAAGCCTTCGTTAATTGCAACAGTACTTTTATTTTGAACAGCAATTTTTATGTTAGTGTTTTCATTTACGCGCGGCGAGGGGGTTAGTATAAGCGGAGAGCCATGGTGCTCAACGTAAGTAAAGTCAATATCGGGAACATTAGCAGGCACAACGGTAAGCAACTGCGAGCTAGATGTGCCAGAGCTTTTCTTATAACTGCCTATTACAGCGTTAAAATAGTACTCGGGGTGCCCATAAACATCTTCAACATACTTTGTATTCCACGACGTTTTGGCAACCAGTTTTCCTGAGTTTTCATCTTGCTCAACATAGGTAAGTATAGTTTCGACAGGGTCGTCGCCAGCAAGATCATCTTCGTAAATTTGAAATTTAATGGCCGTGCCAACATCAAAGCCGCGCACTTCTGCATACATATCAACGCTTTCGTTTTCATGCCGCTCTAGCAGGCCAACCCATTTTGCTAAAACAATATCAGTGGCTTTAGGTACAGTAATCTCAATGGCTGAAGTGTTATTGGTTTCGTCAGACTCGGTAATAGCATTTTTATAGTCAGCGTAAACACCAATAAAGTAAGTGCCCGGCTGGGTATCATCAGGTATCGAGATAAACGTGGTTTCAGAGTTAGTATTACCCGCGCCAATCGAAAACTGCGAGTCTTCATCTAAACACTTATCGCTGGTATCAATAATATTGTCGGCTGATAAGTAAACACAGTGTTTTGGGCCACTACCGGTAGACGCCTCGCCCTGATTTTTAACCGAATAATTTACGGTAAGGTTTTCACCCGCATCTAGCACCGTATTACTTAAAGAAAGTGCAGAAATAATAAGGTCGGGTTTTTTCTTTCTAACCGTGAACGCCCATATATGATGTTCAACTACGCTTCCGTTTTCTATTACGCCGTGTAACTCATAGTCGCCGTCTTGATAAACGGCGTAATCGCAGTCGGGCGTCCAATCACCAAAAAAAGTGGTTTTTTGTTTATTGGTAACCGATGCACACCCAGATATAGCATTCCCATCTTTATTTTTGAAATAGTAGGTGGTGCCAAAATCAGTATCAGAAATTTTAAAGTTGTGAGTGCCGTGATCGACATCATGTGCCCAATTAACTTTGCAAGTTTTAATGCCATTTACAGAGCTTTCGCAATGCGCGCCTCCTTTAGGAAGTGAAAAATTAGCCGCGCCACATTGTGCAGAAATAAGAAATAGAAAAACTAAAAGAACATACTTCATTTTGCAGCCACCTTTTTATCAAAGATTGCTTTATACATCTTCCAGTGACTGTGAATAGCGCTGGCATCATCAGTAACCGCAGATTGCATCTGTTGGCTTGAGTTACGTAGCTGCAATGCGCTAACATCCGCAGCTAGCCCTGTATTTACAGAATGAATAGAGGTAGCGTAATTTATACTTGGCGTAACTGTTTTATTAACATTTGTTTTTGCACTTGCCGACGGCGTGAAAAAGTAAAGTTCGTTTACAGATAGCATTAACACCTGCCTTTTAAGCAAGGCTGAGCTAGCTACACTGCTGCCGTAATACAAAGGTTGTTTGTATAAATGGTGAGGTATACCGAAGAACCTATCTAGTACCGGTTCAGATTGAAAAGAAGCCGATATAATTACTGTAACGGTTTCATCTCTACGCCTTAAAGCATTTTCGGCCTGACGTAACAAACTTAATGCGCTTTCTCGCTCTTCAAGCGAGCTGTTTTGGGGGGTAAGTGAAGTAAACGATGCTTTATTTTGTTTTACTTCATCTACCTTTACCGCAGAAATAGCTAGCGGCTTTTTTTTATTATCAAGCCAATAGGAAAATACATAAGCAGCTATGCTACCGTCTAGGTTGTAGTAAACATCGTTAGAAGCGAGTGCTGTAGTTTGATGGTAGTTTTGGGCGGTCTTATCAGCCACAAAGGCAGCTAATGCCTCGGGTACGGTATTCTCGACAATAATTTCATGTGTTTTTGCATAGGAAAAAGCAGGTGCAATGAACAAAAATAGTAATGCGGCGGTGATACGTTTAGCGCGGCCAATTGAAAAGCCAGTAGATAAAAACATCCATATCTTCCATGATAAAAGTAACAGCACACCTGAAAAGCAGGTGTATTTTCATTTTAAAGTATCTTTTGGGAAGCGGGTGTAGTCAATGGGTTTGTTTAGCGGCATTGTATGGGGTGTTATTAGTAGTTGTTTGGAGTGATACTCAATGTAAAGACAATGAACGCATTGATGAAAAGCAAAGCATAGATTAATTCAAATAAAGGTAGCGCAAAAGAAACGTTTTATAGTTTTCAAGACTTGTTAGATTTGTACATAATAAACCTGCCTTTGGAAACGCTTAATTTTTTTAGAAAAATATCTCAGATAACTTTAAAATATACTCAACAAGCCGTTGTAATTATTGTTAAACTCTACAAACAAATATTAAGCAATAGCTACTTCTTAGGAATATAAATGAAGCCAGTAATTTTAGCAGGCGGAACAGGAAGCCGTTTGTGGCCGAAGTCTCGTGTTGCTCTTCCAAAGCAATTTCTTTCACTCACCTCAAACGACTCAATGCTTCAAGAAACCATTGCTCGTTTGTATGGTTTTGATACTGAATCGCCTATTTTTATATGTAACGAGGCTCATCGCTTCTTAGTGGCAGAGCAACTGAGAGAGAAGGGCATTTCTCATGATGGTATTTTGTTAGAACCAGTCGGGCGTAATACGGCTCCTGCAATTGCGCTTGCGGCTTTACACGCAACCCAAAATGGCGAAGACCCAATATTGCTCGTACTTGCAGCTGATCACTTAATTAAAGATGAATCTGCTTTTCATAATGCTATTAAAGAAGCAGAAGAACTAGCTAAAAAAGATTATTTGGTTACTTTTGGTATTGTTCCAAGTCACGCTCATACTGGTTACGGTTATATTAAAGCTGGAGAGCGCTTAGCTGACGGCTTTAGCGTAGACACTTTCGAAGAAAAGCCAGATATTCAAACAGCGCAAAAATATGTGGATGCTGGCGATTACTTTTGGAATAGCGGTATGTTTGTATTTAAAGCAAGCCGTTATCTAGCTGAGTTAGAAAAATACGCCCCTGAAATACTCGCAACATGTAAAGATGCTATTGAAACAGAAAGTACAGATTTAGACTTTATTCGTGTTGACAAAGAAGTGTTTGGTGGTTGCCCTGATGACTCAATCGATTACGCTGTAATGGAAAAAACAGAAAAAGCGGCAATGGTAGCCTTAGATGCAGGATGGTCAGATGTTGGAAGTTGGACATCGCTTTGGGAAACATCAGAGAAGGACGAAAGTGGCAATGTAACTATTGGCGATACAATATTAGAGAACACTCGCAATAGTTATGTGAATGCAGAAGGAAAGCTTGTGTCTGTTATTGGACTTAACGATGTTATTGTTGTTGAAACTAAAGATGCGGTAATGGTTGCACATAAAGATGACGCGCAAAGTATCAAAAGTGTTGTTAATAAGCTGAAAAGCGAAATGCGCCCAGAGTTTCAATTTCACCGTGAAGTATTTAGACCATGGGGGAGTTATGACTCAATCGACAATGGCGAGCGTTTCCAAGTTAAACGAATAAGCGTTAAACCAGGAGAAAAGCTTTCTGTACAAATGCACCACCACCGTGCTGAGCATTGGATTGTTGTAAGCGGTACTGCAAGTGTAACAATAAACGATGAGACTAAGCTGGTGACAGAAAATCAGTCTGTTTACATTCCAGTAGGTGCAGTTCACGCTCTAGAAAACCCGGGTAAAATACCTTTGGAACTTATTGAGGTTCAATCGGGTGCTTATTTAGGTGAAGATGATATTGTTCGTTTTTCAGATAGATATGGGCGAGTTGATTAGCTTTTAAAATTAAATCGAATAAATTTCCTAATTGAAAGATACTTTTATAAAACGATGGGCGAGTGATAAGTGGACTATTCAACTTTAAAACCCAGCGATAAACATTTTTTTCTCTCACACAGGAAAAGAGTTTGATGGTACCACCCGCGCCAAACGTGGTTTTAGTTGTTTAAAAACGATGAAAAAAGCTGAGCTCTGAAAAGCTAAAATACCTATTCGGCGCAGTGCTTCAAGATAATACGTTTGAAAAAATCTATATGTCAAAATTGAAAACAACCAAAAACGAAAGCTTACATGATAAGCCCGTCAATAATGTAAGTAAGGCGCTTATTTGCACAGGTTTTCATCGCAGTGCTACGTCTGCTACAGCCAATTACCTAAACAATGCAGGGCTGCATATGGGTAATGAGCTAATGGGAAATAGTATCAGTAACCCCAAAGGGCATTTTGAAGACTGGGCTGTAGTTCGATTGCATGATGAACAGTTAGCAAAGAATGATACAAGCTGGCAATATCATGATGAAACGTCTTTGGATATTGAGCCTGATTTTCTTAATAAATATATCAAGCTGCGAAGTTCACACCACTCTGTTTGGGGTGTGAAAGACCCTAGAGCCTGCTTATTTCTGAATGAATGGAACGAAGCGCTAGAAGAACAGGGAAACTTTCTGTTCGTTGCAAGGCACTGGAGTAGCTGTATTGAATCCCTTTTGCACCGGCATAGTAGGGAGTTTGCCCATCAGCTGCCCGAAAACTTAGAAAACGACAAGCGGCTTAGATTTTGGCGAAAACCGGAACTAGCCGCGAAAATGTGGCTGGCTTACAATAAAAGACTACTAGCATTTGCCAAAAAACATCCGAGTAAATCGTTAATAGTAACGCAACGAGCACTATTTAATGGCGCGCCTATTTTAAAAACGCTTAATAGCAAATTTAAATTAGGTTTGAATGAGTCGGTTGAAAGCCCAATTGAAAGCAAAATGCTTAGAGACCAAGCGTCAACGCTTATTCCAGATATGTTATCAAGCCATTTAAAAGCTAGGTTAGAACATGTATGGCATGAATTACTAGAGCGTGCTGAGTTAAGACATACAGACGAAGATGCGGTTTATTTCACCCCTGAATTCACATCCATCAGTCAACTACCGTCAAGTTTTAGAGAAGCCTATTTATCTAAATGCCGTGAGTTAGCCAAAGAAAGTAACACATCGAAAGAAAATCCCATTATTGAAATAACATGGCCAAAAGAAAAAACGGATGAAAGCGTAGCTGACTGGGTAAGTAGGTACCCCACAAAAAACTTAACCGAGGCACAATTGAAGCAAATTCATCAGTTTGTGGAAGATAAGTTTCCTCTGAGTGGTGACATCTGGTTGGCGTTGGCCAAGCTATATTATAAGAAAGAGTGCTACGGTGAAGCGATTGATTTTTTTAAACAAGCTGTGGTTCTAGGTTCACAGTTCGCTTATATCAATATGTTTCTTGGACAATGTTATCAACGGATAAACAAGCCATTAAACGCTCGGTTTCATCTGGACAAAGCGCTCGAGCAGAACCCTAAGAATGTAAACTTTTATCTGGCAAAAGCGCAGTTTTTAATTGAAATCGGAGAAGGTGAAAATGCGAGACAGTGCCTTCTCAACGGTATAGACGTGCTCGGCTTTTTAGCCCCTTTAGTTATTAAATTAGGTGACTATTTGTTGAACACACAGAGGTTAAAAGACCTACCTTTACTGATAAGTTCCTGTAGCGAACCAAATCACCCAGCTTTAGAGTTACTTAAAGACAGGTGGACTTTACAGGCAGACTATAAAAAGGGCGTGAAATTGTATAATAACAAATTAGACAGAGAAGAGTTGAATGAAAGAGGTGCAGAGTGGCTGGCAGGTGCAATTCAATTAGTGGATGTGAATTGCTGTGAAACTGATCTAGCGTCGAGATTTTATAGTTTTAGATGAATTTTAGATTAGGTGTGTAGAATTCCTCAAATGACCGAGAATTAGAGTCGGAGAACAGTAAGCTGAAAAAGATGCTGGCTGACAAACTTAGCTTAATCGCGCGCTCAGCGCGATTATTATCGATACTTAACTTACCATCGAGTGTATAACGTACAGGGATTGCCAGACGCTTACCTCGCTACTTGAGTTGCGAGGTTTTGGTATTTTGTGTGCCAGCGCATGGTCGTGAGCGTCCGGTAATCCCCACATTCAATTCATAACTTAGCTACGGCATGGTGTTCTCTTTGCAAAGGGGAGTGACCATGCAGCAACATCAACGAAGAGACATCCAAGACTGGCTCAATCTATTTGAACAACAAAAGCAAAGTGGACTCACTGCGGTAGAGTTTTGTCGTCAGCAGCAGATTAACGTTCAAACTTACTATACCCGACGTCGCGATATTCGGCTTCAACGAACAAGTAGCAAGTTTGTTCAGGTGAAACGTGAAGTCACGAAGGTTGAATCCTACACCGAAGCAATGGGTGGCGACCTCCTTCTGAAATTGGGAAACGCTCAACTTAGCGTGCCAACCAGTATTAACCCTCACTGGGTTGCCGCTGTGATGAAGGCATTGGCCGAATGAAGATGTTCGTAGAGCCTGCCAACATTTACCTGTACATGGATATCGTCGACTTCCGCAAATCGATTAATGGCTTAATTGTCGTGGTTGAGCAGGATATGAACCTAAATCCGTTTCGCGATGTACTGTTCGTCTTCTGCAACAAAAAGCGCGATAAGGTCAAAATACTCTATTGGGATAAAACAGGCTTCGCACTCTGGTACAAGCGCCTCGAGAAGCATCGTTTTAAGTGGCCTGTCGATGCAAACTGAAAACAGATGCATATAAGTGAACAACAGCTACAATGGCTGTTATCGGGCTACGATGTCATTGGCCATCAGCCGTTGAACTACAACGCATCCGGCTTATAACCTGTGATCATAAGTAGCGATTAACGATCACGAAATAGTCTTAATAATGTCGGGTAATCAGTGGCTTATTGCTTGATAATAACGTCATGAATATTGATATCGAAAACTTACCTGACGACCCAGCGACATTGAAAAAGATGTTGTCGCAGGTTATGTCGCGCTATCAATATCTTGAAGAGCAGTTTCGTATTGCCCAGCACAAGCAGTTCGGTAAAAGTACCGAAGGTCACCCTGGGCAAGGTGAGTTGTTTAATGAAGCGGAAGAATTAGTTGTTGAGGCTGAAACTGAAACAGCTGAAGAAGCGATTAGCTACACTCGCAAAAAGTCTGTACGTAAACCGCTACCGAAAGACCTGCCTCGTGAAGTTATCGTTCACGATATTAGCGACCAAGACAAAGTCTGTGACTGTTGTGCCAGTGAGTTACATCGCATAGGTGAAGATAAGTCAGAGAAGCTTCAGTTTATCCCCGTTCAGGTCAAAGTGATTGAGCATGTTCGCCCTAAATATGCGTGCCGTACCTGTGAAAAGGACGGTATCAGCAACACGATTAAACAAGCGCCTGTGCCTCACAGCGTTATCCCAAAAGGCTACGCAACGCCAAGCTTGTTAAGTCAAATTATCACCAGCAAATATCAGTATGGGTTACCGCTTTATCGACAAGAATCTATGTTCAAACAGCATGGTATTGAATTAAGCCGTAAGACGATGGCGGACTGGATAATCCGCTGTGCTGAGTTGTTTAAACCGCTTTACGAGCAGCTCCATCAACACCTGTTAAAGCAACCTGTTATCGCGGCAGATGAAACCACGCTAAAAGTGGTTGAGTCTGAAAAAGCGAACAGCTATATGTGGCTGTACGCCAGTGGCGCAGACTCGCCTAACGGTAATATACCTGATACAGAAATACCCAATATCGTGTTGTACGACTACCATAATAGTCGGGCTGGGCAATGCGCAGTAGACTTCCTTGATGGCTATAGCGGCTACCTGCAAGTGGATGGCTATCAAGGCTACGAGCAAACGCAAGCGACCCTTATCGGTTGCTGGGCACATGCACGTCGTAAGTTCATGGAAGCCAAAAAAGGTGCGGGTAAGAAAGGCAGCGGAAAAGCAGATTGGGCACTCAATCATATCCAAAAGCTCTACCGCATCGAAACGCAGCTAAACGATAAAACGGTCGAAGTGCGCTACCTTACCAGACAAGAAAAGAGCCTACCGTTGCTCAATCAGCTTCACGCATGGCTAATGAAATCAGTTCAACAAGTGTTACCGAAAACCAAATTAGGCGAAGCGATACAATACTGCTTGAACCAATGGGAAAAGCTTGTACGTTATACACTCGACGGCCAACTAAAGATTGATAATAATCGCGCTGAGCGCGCGATTAAACCGTTCGTGATAGGCAGAAAAAACTGGCTATTTAGTCAAACCGCCACGGCCGCAAACGCCAGCGCAATGCTCTACAGTATCATCGAAACCGCTAAAGCTAACGACCTCAATGTGTTCGAGTATGTGATGACTTGCCTTGATGAACTCAGCAAGCCCGACGTCGATATCGAGCAACTGCTACCATGGCAGTTTGCTAAACGCTAGGTGGGATTACCGGACGTGTATGGACTCCTCCTCTTTTGCAAGTAATTTGTTCGATAACTTTGGGTATGATTGCCAACGTGTATCCGGTTTCTTAATGATGCATTTTCTTTTACTGCATCGAACCTCTATGGGCTATTCGCACACTTGCTCCTTAGCGCTTACACGAGCTTAAAGGCTCTTCGTCCGGGTAAGGTTTTTCAAGTGTCGGTCTCACCTGTTAGCCATCTCACATTTTACTTTGCAACTGGGATGAACACTTTTTGTATTTTTAAATTCGTTTAAGCGCTTGCTATTAATCCTGGATCATAACTTTCGTTTGTATTTACCATAGCCCAAGCTGCACGCGCGGTTTTATTTGCTAACGCTACAGTTACCGTATTAACGTGCTTGTATGCGCAGAGCTTTTCAATCCATTTACTTAAATTATCATCATGCCGATGAGCATGCCGGATGACTGACCGTGCACCATGAACAAGTAGTTTTCTTAAGTAACCATCGCCTCGCTTACTGATGCCAAGTAACCTAGGCTTGCCGCCGGTACTGTGTTGCCTCGGCGTTAAACCAATAGAAGCAGCAAAATCCCTACCTTTACGGTATCCTTTCGCATCTCCAATAGCACAAGACAATGCGCTGGCACACAGGATACCAATCCCCCGCAACTGAAGTAGCGAACGTGCGACAGGGTCATTTTTGACTTCTTTCTCAATAAGCGTGTCGAGCGTATCGACTCGCTCTTGGAGCTGCCTTAAGTCATCAAACAAATCACGTAGCAACAAGCGAAAAAGCGCCGACAAACCATTTTCCGCATCTTCCAACCAAAGGGGGATGGCTTCTCTCAGTTTGTTGATACCCACTGGCGCAACTAGTCCATATTCGCTTACCAGTCCTCGTATCTGATTTGCTTTGGATGCTTTTTGAACCATCAACTTGTCCCTGATACGGTGTATAGATTGTATGTCTTGTTGCTTACTTGATTTCACACTTACAAAGCGCATGTTCGGCCGACTCATAGCCTCACATATTGCCTCTGCATCAATCGCATCATTCTTATTACTTTTTACGTAAGGCTTAACAAATTGCGCATGAATTATTTTGACTTTAAAACCTCGTTTTTGTAATTCTCGCCCCCAATAGTGAGATGAACCACAGGCTTCCATTGCAATTTCAGTCCCTTTAGGGACCTTGTTCTCAATAGCATCCAACCACTTTGTTCGACAGTATTTTCCTTTCCACTGCCGTTCACCAAACCTATCTACTGCGTGCACATGAAAAACGGACTTTGCAATATCAACACCGACTCGAGTAATCTGGCCCATGGGCTTCTCCTAATTTGAATACTAGTAACTCACCATCACCATATTGACCAAAAAAAGGACAATAGTTCAAGTTGAGGAGGAGTCCATCCCATTGCTTACGCATGGTCATTGCCCCAAACAAAAAGAGAATACCATGCCGTAGCGAATTTATGAATTGAATGTGGGGATTATCGGTCGGACACGATCAAGTCTGAGCTAGTTCAACTAATACGCAAAAAATCACGTTACCTCAACTTTTTTAGATATTCAAAAGAAATAAAGTCTTTTTTTAAAGCGCTCTGTAAAATCTCAGTAGAGTTAGGGCTCAAATATTTTGGGTTTTCGATATTTAACGTATCCAGGAAATTTGATGAATCTTTATCTTTTGCAAGCTCAGTGAACAAGGGCTTATCATCAAAGTTAATCGACAAAAAGTTATTAAAATCTTCGAGAATATTTTCTGTTTTAATTAGAAATAGCCGTTCTTTAGGTATCCTTTCTAGCGTCTCAAGCGGGCAATACCAAGCTAAGCCCAATTCGATATGTAGTTTTGATTCTTTGATAGCAAAGTGCGCTAATTCTCTTTTTTCTGAGTTTTTCGACTCCAATGACTCACATAAGTCGTTAACGCTTTCGAACGTAGCATATATTTTATTCCAATACGGATTTGACGCTTTCTGAACAATTATTTTTTCGTATTTATCCCAGTTAAATGCAGAAATAAATCTCTTTATAGGATCGCGAGCTGTCACTAAGTAGAGGTTATCACCTTGATCTTCCCTAATGAGCTTTTTAAGTTGTTCAGGCGCGTCGCCACAGTGCAACTCTACGAAGGCCAAATTGAGAGAATTTAGAGCTTGGTTAATACTTCCACCTGCGCATTTGCCAACATGAATATGAATTATTTTTTTTGACATTTAACTTTCTCTAGAAAATTTTAAGTTAAAACTAGTTGAGTGAAATCTTACTAGCTTGTGCCAGCAAAACTATGTTTTTTTTAAGTGATTGTTTTATTGAAAGTAACAACTATCAAATTTGAATTTTCTACATTGCTTTGCTGATGTAGCCTTGATATTTAATGATATAGTTTCTTTTACTTAGTCTGGAAACCCTTTATTTGTGAAAAAGCTTCGATAACTCTATTACCGACGCCTAATTTCGTTATAGAGTCTGGATAAGCTTCTGCAATCTCACTAT
Source organism: Alteromonas alvinellae (assembly GCF_902705805.1). Taxonomy (NCBI): domain Bacteria; kingdom Pseudomonadati; phylum Pseudomonadota; class Gammaproteobacteria; order Alteromonadales; family Alteromonadaceae; genus Alteromonas; species Alteromonas alvinellae. Next base: position 13,636 of record NZ_CACSIH010000015.1, read on the forward strand.
TTTTTTCTGTTAATATAATATTGGTAATTAATTCGGCAGCGTGCGCTACGGAAGGTTCAGCCCAAATTTGACCCGCGCAAAAAGGGTAATCTCCTTCTTTGCAATTAATCAACTCATAATTCACTGGGTGGACAAGTGGGTGATGTGTATATTCAGTCACGCCAGAATAGTTAGTAACAACCGCATTTTTACCTAAAAGCAGCGCTTCGGCACCACCACGGCCTAAACCTTCGGCGCGATGTAAACTCACAAATGTGTCACTGCACGATATAAGAGAAGTGATTTCATCGTAACTCAGGTTGCCAGATATGGTTTTTAGCTTTGTATGGGCTTTGGCCTTGAATGAACTTATTGAATCAACGTTCTTTGTTTTAATAACTATCTGAAAATCTTCTTCCGGAATCTTCTGTTCTAGCTGTTCCAATAACTCCAATAGTGCATACGGATTTTTCCTTGTGAAGTAAGAGGATTCATCGAAGAAACCTAGAATAATGTGAGCACTGTCTCTAAGACCGAAGTATTTTCTTGAGAAAATGGCACCGTTCTTTCTTTCGCAAGCTTGACCAATCAACCGTACTGGTTTTGTAAAAAATTTTTCGAAAGCGTTTTTCACAAATGTTGAAATTGCCCAAACTTCATCAAATAAATTAATTCCTCCTTGCCACACAGTCGGATAGTTTTCAAGTTCCCACGCTGGCATAATTATATTGTACGCGGCATCCATTTCAAAATTGTAGTTTTTAAGTTCGTTTAGTACGTCCTCAACTTCGTCGCCGTTGATATGAAAAATTCTTACATCACAATCGTTAACGTTATTTGTAAGTTTACTTTGTAACCACGACCTATCTCTATTTTGTAAACTACTTACGGATGAGTAAATATCAAAAATATTATGTTCGAAGTAACAAGCGGATAATGCATCCGAAAAACTAGCCAATTGTTCCCCCATCCCTATCGGTGAAAACGGATGACCAAAAACAGTTACTTTCATTTTTAATAATTCCTTGTAATTAAAGCGTCGATTATTTGAAGGTGCGATGCGCCATATTTCAGGTCTGGCTCTAAATGCGTACCTTCACCCCATTCATTCCAAGCGTTGACAAATATAATTTTCTCTTCGTCATCGTACAAATCGGCTTCTTCAAGCTTATGCTCAAAATAAACTTGGAAAACGTTAGGGTGTGAGTCTTTGAAAATAGTCGCAGTATCTTGTCTTCGAGGGGTATTATCCCATGAAGGGAAAGTACTTGGATATCGAACATAGCCAGGGTGTTTTCTACAAAGCAATTCTTCTACAGCATCTTGGTAGTCGATGATTGTTCCTTTGAACTCTGGATTAATTACTTCGTCTTCTTTCAGTGAAGTTCGAGAAGTTATTCCATGAGGTGGAAACTCGACAGCAGCATCAGCCCCCAGAGATTGTGGAGACGGCGCATGAGCTACTCGCTCCATACTATCAAAAAGGATAATGTGAAGATCGGTGCCATGATTTTCTCGCCAATAATTACGCCAGCTCTTCACCTTCGCTGCAAAGTTGTCAAATTGAGATGCTCTATATATGCAAACAGCGGGTTTTCCATTAATTGTGTAATAATTGGGGGCTGCTATGAAGCGCTCCATTGCCTTTAAAACATCTAAAAATTCTGCATCGGTGTTGGCTTCTTGTTTCAAGAGAACATTTCGCTCCTCACCGTCCCACGTCCTAGTCCAGTTTTCATTTGCCCAACACAACATGAAAGGCATATCTGAGCCAGACGATGCAAAGGTTTCAATGGCTCGTTGTAGAATTTCGTTGTTATTTCCAAAGTTATAGTAATAAAAACAAAAAGCTTCGATGGAATGTCGCTGTGCTATTGCCGCTTGTCTCAAATGTGCATCTGCGTGCGTTAAATCGTAGTAGCCTAACTCGCTAGGTATGTGAGGTTGATAGTGTTCTTTATAATTTGGCTTTGCATTTGAAGAACCAGTCCACTCAGTAAAACCGTGCCCCCACCACAAGTTATTTCGTTTTGTCTGATGATATTGTGGCAAGTGTAATGCAATGACCTTTTTCTTTTTCTTCGCCAAATACTTAGCATGCTTTGCTAGCAAGTACACTTTATTTTTTGCAGTTTGTGATACCTTGTACAAAGTTGAAATGCTGTTCATTGAAACGCTAAGATGATGATATACCGAAGATTTACTAATAAATTTTATCTTTTTACCATCTTGCGTTAGCCTTAGACATAAATCTAAGTCTTCACAGTAGGCAGGTGCTAAAGATTCATCAAATTTCCCGATTTGTAAGAATGTTTCTTTTTTAAAACATAAGCATGCACCAGATATGTAGTCTACGTTTCTGTCAAAACAGTACTTTGCGTCTTCTGGATGTTCTAAATGCCCCAACATTTTTGTTTCTAACTTTGCATTAACGCTACACCCAGCTTCTTGTAAACGCCCATCAGGATAAAGTATTTTCGGGCCAGTGATAGCAACATCTTTACTCTCAGTCAGTCCTTCGACCAGAAGAGTTATGCTGTCTTTATTAAAAGCGATATCGCTATTTGTTAGAATTATAAACTCTCCACTACACTCTTCGACAGCAGCGTTAACATTTAGCAGAAAACCTAAATTTGTTTCATTTTTTATATACTTTATGCACGGAATGTCCCTCAATAAAGACTGAATATCGAATTCATCTGGTGCATCGTCAGCAATAACAATTTCGTACGACAGTCCTTTAAACTCAGATGTAACGATAGAGTGCAAGCACTCTAATACTTCTTTTTTCGCCTTATAAACTGGTATAAGAATAGAAATATCAGGTTTAGCAGCGCTAGGAACACTATTTAAATCATTCACCAGCTGCTTTTCTGAGAAGTTAGGGATACTTAGGGGGACTAAAGGTTTTGATATCTCTAAACTACTCGTTGAATTTGCAACGCGTTGCGAAAACTCTTCATATAAGTCTCCAGAAGAAATTAAAGATTTACCCGTTAGTTTCAACTTCTTTTTGGTCGAAAGTCCTAACTCTTGGCCAACCAATACGTAATGTCTAAATAACTTGTCTTCCTTTCCTAAGTAGTCACGAGCAACCTCACTGTAGTGCTCGTAGTCAAACTCTTTTGAAAATTCTAACTGTTTTTTGTCGCCGTGAAGTGCAAAGTCTATTATTAAATCTATGCCATCGATTTCTTTTCCACAGCTTTGACGGTACAAGTCATAATTAAAGTGTGCATTTGGTAGGCGTTTCTCGTTAGCACCTGCCATTATGAAATGAAGAAGTGCCGGAATTTCCGCTGCTGCAATGTCTCTGTATGCACTCAAGTAAAAGGCGGGATCAAAATAAGCCGAAGGTCGCTGATTGTTAACAAAATATTGTGCAATGGCTTCAAGCGTAACAGTTTGCTCACCTAATCCGCCTTTTACAATATCCATATCTATCAAAGGGTGGGGGTTCCTAGTCTCGTACAACCCATAGTTGACGAAGTGCTCTAGAGGTTCCATTCCTGCATCAGTCACGTCGGGGTACTGCGATAGATAATAATGAGGGTCGAAAAACGCAGAAATCCTTGCACTTACCCCATTTTCCGCAAAGAAGTTTATATACTTTTCGTCAAACTCATTATCGTTAAACGATGCTTTTAAGTTATATCGACTGTAGTCTTCATTGAAGAAGCTAGGATTTTGTTCAATCAATTTTGATATGAAGCTCATAAGTGATCTCATTCCCTCTAAGTTAGCACTGAGCAATTTATTTTTGCAGGTTGCCTTTTCGTCTTTTATCTTTCTATTCTTTATTGAAATTTTGGTCGCGTCGAGGAAAAGGCAGAGTATTCAGCCAGGGATCTAAACAAACTTGATGGTCAAACGCAATGAATTTATAAACTCATTAAAGGTTGTGGACACTTTGCTGAGCTATGTAAGAGCGTATAGATTACATATTGAACTTAAAGATTGTTCAATAAGCACTCTGATTGAAAACTTTAGTTTGATTCACCGGTGAAAAACAAGATAATGCTTCTATACTTATGAAGTTTTCCCTTGTGCAGAGAAGATTGATTTACACAATTTAAGAGTTAAATGGGTGCTAGGAATGGAAATACAGACAGACTTCGCATTTGCAGTTGGCAACAAACTGCTACTGGGAGGTTGGGCAGTAGTAGGCGATGATATTTCAAAGCATCAACTGCAGTTTGCTCGTGAATTTAGTGATCTTCTGTTATTTAAACGCCCAGATGTTTGCGCAGTTATGCAATGTTCAGAAAATCACAGTACCGGCTTTTTAATAGCGTTAGCTAATACAAGTGAAAACGAAATAGAAGTAACATGGGGAGAAGTTACTCACCACATTAACCTTGATGACGTTTCGTTTACCCAGCAATTAGCTGAATTGGAAGTGTTGCCTTCAGCGTATTTTAATGATGCAACGGCCCTACTAGAACGCAATGGCTTCTATTGGGGGCAAAAATCGCTGTCTTTTAGTGAAAATACCCCTTCAAGTCTATCTCTGTCTCATAAAGACAGTAGAATTCAAATCGACTACGCATTTACATTGGATGCACATACAGTATTAATAATTGGTTGGGTGTTGGACGAGGCTCGCTTATTCAAGCGTATAAACCTGCGGCTGAACAACATTATTTCCGACTGTATTCTACAAGATGCGTTTTTTCACCCCAGGTATGATGTAGCTGAAGCACTAGAATTGCCCAAAAGTTACGGGGAAAAGATAGGCTTTGCTTTTACGGTTTCGCTTCCAGAACCTATTAGCCCAAATATAGAGCTAATGTACAGCGTCGACGGCACGTTTTTTACAGGCTCAGCACTTAAAGCCGAACCGTTTAGAAGGGAAGAAACCTGGCTTACAGAAATTCTTCTTGCCAATGTTGATATTACCAACACGGCTAAGTTCCCCAAGTTAACCAAGCACGTAACGTCTGCTATAGAAAAAAGTTGGCTTGGGCGTTTACAAGCACCTAATGCGGTAGACGTGAAACAGTTTGGTGATGAAGTAGCCAACCCATTGCTATCGCTTGTTATCCCTATTTATGGGCGTTACGATTTTGTGCAAATTCAAATGTCGCAATTCAGTTTAGATTCCGACTTCGACAATATTGAAATAGTCTATGTACTAGACGATCCAAGAATAAAACATGCCTTTATGGTTACGTGCAAAGGGGTATTTGAAACCTTTGGTGTGCCTTTTAAAGTGGTATTAAGTGAGCGCAACCTGGGTTATGCCGGCGCAAACAATCTTGGCGTTAGTCATGCCTCATCAAAGCATATTGTTTTATTAAATTCAGATGTTATTCCTAAAAAGCCCCATCAATTTTCAACGCTTTTACAACAGTTTGAAAATGCAGAAAGCGTGGGGATATTAAGCGGTACGTTGCTGTACGAAGACGATACCATTCAGCACCAGGGCATGGAATACATGCAAGACCCCTCTCACCCCGGCATGTGGATGAATTATCATCCGCAAAAAGGCTTTCCTTTATCGCTTACTGAATCGTTTGATATAAAAGAAGCGCAAGCCGTTACTGGTGCATTAATGCTAATGACTAAACAGCAGTACCTAGACGTGGGCGGGTTCGATATTGGTTATATATTAGGTGATTTTGAAGATTCCGACCTGTGTATGAAAGTGCGCAACACAGGAAAACGTATTGCGGTTTCTGGCTCAGTACATATGTACCACTTAGAGCGCTTGTCGCAGTCGCTGGTGTCTGGCAATACGTGGAAGCACACCTTGTCTATGGTTAATGGGCTTCGTCATACAAACAAATGGAATAACGAAGTAGAAAAAGTGGTAGCGGGTAATGGATAAAAAGAAAATACTAATAATTGCCCATGGGCACCCGGATGTGCATAAAGGCGGGGCTGAAATAGCAGCCTATCAACTATTTAACGAATATGAAACGTTAGGGCATGATGTTACGTTTCTGGCTAGAAGTGAAGAAGCGCCTCATGGCGGTGCGGCATTTTCCGTTCGCAATAAGGCAAATGAGTTGTTGTTTCATACGCGCCAAGACGATGACTTTTTGTTTTCTAATATACGCACTCGGTATATTTGGTCTGAACTACGCGACTTGCTGAAGCGACTGCAGCCAGAAGTTGTACATTTTCATCATTTCTTTTTAATGGGTGTAGAAACCCTACTAGAAGTACGTAAGACGTTACCTGAGGCGAAAATTGTATTTACGCTTCACGAGTACCTGGCGATTTGCCATGCTAATGGCTTAATGTTGAAACCTCACTCACAAAAGTTGTGTGCTAAGTCATCACCAAAAAACTGCCATAATTGCTTTCCGGAAAAGTCGCCCGCCGACTTTTTTATGCGTGAAATGTACATAAAGCGTGCTTTTTCTGTTGTGGACCGTTTTGTTTCGCCGTCTGAATTTTTAAAGCAGCGCTATGTTGACTGGGGTATCGATAGTTCGCTTATTGAAGTCATTGAAAACGGTACGCCGGAATTAGATGAGCACGCTCAGATGAACGATAGCGTTAGCCGTTCTTCGACTAAAGTGCGTTTGGCTTATTTTGGGCAAATTAACTGCTTTAAAGGGCTAGATATTTTGCTAGACGCACTATTGCTAATGGACAAAGATACCCGCCAGCAGTTTGTGCTTAACATCCATGGAGCAAACTTAGAATATCAGCCTGCCGAATTTCAGGAAAAAGTGTACTCAGCCCTTAAACGATTAAAAGGCACGGTTTTCCTGCATGGCCCATACGAAAATCATGAATTGCCAGCACTGCTTGCAGAAACAGATTGGATGGTAGTGCCCTCTATTTGGTATGAAAACTCTCCTATTGTTATTCAAGAAGCATTTAGGTTTGGTGTGCCTGTTATTGCGAGCAATATTGGTGGGATGGCTGAAAAGGTTAAGCATAACGTAAATGGGCTAACTTTTAGCGTCGGTAAGCCCTTGTCTTTACTGGAAACTTTTAGAAGTATTCTTGCTGCCCCTGAGCTGCATAAAACTTGTAAAGCTGGTATAACGCCTCCTATCTCAATTAGCGAATCTGCACAACTCAACCTGGCTTTGTATAAATAACAATGAATTGGACTTATTTTTTAGAGCATCAAAAACAGTCGCCATTTTCATCAGCCGATGTCGGGATTTGTCAAAGCTCGCTCACGCTTAACTTGAGTGAGCCGGTAGATTCTGAAAGTGTGAAGTTAACGGTTTTGTCGCACTCTGCTTTTCTCAATGGCGAAAAAGTATTTAGCGAATGGAAAATAAATAACAAGCAGCTTAGTTTATCTACCGAGGGGCTGAAATCTGTAGTTCATGTTGTAGAGATAACCGTGAGTATTGAGCCGAGAGTTTATAAATCAAGGTTAGCGTTCATTCCTGCCCCTGAAATAGCTCAATCTTATATTGTAATTGGCTCACCAAGAAGCGGAACGACGGTGGTGGGTAATATGGTGCAGCAAGCGTTTCGCAAAAAGGCCCACGGCGAGGCGCATATAGCAGAATTGTTTAGCCAATTAGTTAATCAGTCTGAAGAGTATTTAGAAAAGGGTCTCGCCGCCAACAATAAGGGCACACTGGTGTGGGAAGTGCCGAGCATATTTTTAAAAGCTCAGCTTGTGAAACAGCTTCGAGAAACATATAGCACCTATTACGGTAATGACATTATCGTTGATAAAACGCCGGGGCTACCCATGCTTCGAGCTTTACCTTTAGTCATGTTGGCATTTCCAAATACAAAAGTTGTTTATTGCCAACGCCGTGGTATTGAGAATATTTCTTCTAGATTACGAAAATTTCCCAAAGCAAAATTTGAGGCGCACTGCAAACAGTGGGCGCAAACAGTTCAAGTATGGCAAAGGCTCAAAAAACAATTGTCAAAGCAAACTTTGCGTGATGACTGGTGGATTGAGGTTGAGCAGTACGAACTTGCTACTGCGCCCCAAGCAGTAACGAAAGAATTGGGGCGTTTTCTGAATGTGAATGAGCGTGCAATTACGCGTATGTTTGAATATCAGGAAAAGAAATCCCCTCAAATAACGGGAGGGAAGCCTTCTGACGTATCAAGTCTTGACGCTGTGGGTTGGACGAATGAACAACAACAGTATTTTATTGAAGTTTGTGGCGAGGCTATGAGGCTGCAAGGCTATTCATTTGACGAGCAGTATTACACAACGTCAGAAATCAACTGAAGTTGTGTTGAATCAGTGGTAACCGTCAAGGCTTGTTAGAACCTAACAAGCCTTATGTCTTTCGCTGGAATTGTGATCTCTTCGCGTCCCTTCATTAGCGCTTCAATTTTTGCTTCAGTTCCTAAGGCAGATAGATCCTTTTTAGATAGCGCTACTTGTTCACTACTGTTGTTTGCTAATAATACTGCTTTTTCAAACACTCGGGCTTCGACCTTTTTACCTTTTGTGTAACTTATTTCAGCAAGCTCCAACTTGTCTACACCACCCTCTACAGTAAGGCAAACCGGTGAACTCACCTCATCAAAGCTGAACCACGATGTGAAAGGTTTGTCTCCGACAAAAGAATACTGCTGAGATTGCTGATTGCCAATATACAAAACTCTTGGTCGCTTTTGTTCTGAGTTAATTAGTTTGGCTTCTACCTTCACAACAATTGGTTCGTTGTTCATTGGTAAGTCTAAACAATGTGAAGCCTTTATTGGGCCAGATAAATTGTTTAAAGACTGTGCTTTAAATTGCTGTTGAGCCTTCACATTCTTCACTAGCTTAACAGGCATAAGTTCTTGGGAAAGAAGTGTCAACATGTCACCTTTTGGGGCACCAATGTTTTTTAGCTTTCTAAACTCAGGCCATTTATGAAATGAAACCCCCTTTGGACGAAATGCTGGAACTATAGCGCTATCGGTTAGAACACCTGCTGCTACAATAAGTCTTCTGTTATTGTCGGTAGGTTCAATTTTCCCTTTCTTAGGAACATGATAAGCCGCTACCTTTATGTAGTTTAAGTGGGGAGCTTCTGAAAATTCCCTCCAAAAATTATGTCGGTTAAAACCACTCGACCATTGCGTTAGTTCAGGGTCTCCTCCGTCAGGCCAGCTTTCACTTTCTATACCATTAAGCAACCATGTCGCTCTCTGGTTAGCGTAGCTTCCATCAGCCAGTATTAAACGCTTGTTACCTAGTTTTGCTCTAAGTTCAGATAAGAAAGTATAAACACCGTTTTGGTGCGCCTTATCGTATTGGCCAGGAGTGAAGACATCAGGCTTGCCATCGGCATCAGCGTCAATTTTCATTGGGTAGCCGATATTGTCTGTACGGTGTGCTTCTGTTAACACATCAAACTGAATACCATCAAAAAAATTTACATTACTTGAAAGTTGCGAGTGCAAAAAATGGGGGAGTGTTCGAACTAAAGAAGGTTGTGTTTCGTTAAAGGTAAACCAGTTATATTCCCAGAGGCGTTGGCTGTTTTTACTGAACGGCCCTTTAGCTACATGCTGCGCAATATAAATCTGGTCTGCATCGCCCGCTAACTTTCCAGTATTTAATATATCGCGTTTAATGGTGATGACGCCTTTTTTATTAAGCTCGATAAGCTTTGCATGTTCAGTCTTATTCCAATTTAGCGTGCCATCACTATTCATGGCCACAAGAACAACGTCTTCACGCGAATTGTTTCTAAGGTTTTTTCGAATGGATAAGGCAGACGCGTCTTTTATTTTAAGCGTACTTTTATCCTCGTTCTTACGTAGTGATGTCTGAACTGTGGTACCTAAAAAGTACAAATAATCTCTTGATGTGGCGTACTGTTTCGAAAATTCAGGTAGCGACGCTCTACCGTTGAAATGAAGCAGTAAAAGCTTGTGTGGATAGGTTTTTTTGAATAGCTTAAGTGTATTAGTGGAATTAGTATTAAAGCCTGTAACTTCTTCGTTAAATGCTTTAAGTACTAAACCGTCAAATCGTCCCCAACGCTTTACCCACTTTTCAGATTCAACTTTCTTTAAGCTTCCTTCAGCGTATCTAAAATAAAGCTGTTTTAATGGCTTATCAGAAAATATATCTAGCTCTTGCCCTTGAGTATAAAAGGCGATGCATGCGCCCAAGAAAAAAAGTGCATATCGCATATAAACTCCATTTAATTGACTTGATAACTATATTTCAAGGCTTAACTTAGCGCCGCTATTGCTTTTTCTAAATTCTCTTTTTGTATTGGCTGTTTGCTACTAGGGTCTGTTGATCTTTGCTGTACA
>NZ_CACSIH010000016.1:0-373 GCF_902705805.1 Alteromonas alvinellae
GTTCAGTAGTGTCATCAATGATCTGTTTGACGTAACTGAAAATGAACACGGCGGCACCAACCTTGCCCTGAAAAAGCCCATCAGGACGAATGTCATCGAAACGGGATGGCAGGATATTAGGCGCATTGTTCTGTCACTTCAGACAAAGCGAACGACACAGGCAATGCTGGTAAGAAAGTTGTCTGGTTATCCTTCGGGGCACCCGACATTACAGGCGCTGACGGAGTATAATCGACTGGTCAAAGCGCAATATTTACTGGATTACATAGACAATGCCAGTTTGCGGCAGTACGTTCAGCGTGCCCTTAACCGGGGAGAAGCGTGGCACTTCCTGAGACGGGCTATTGCGTCGGTGAATGGCGATCAGTTCCGA
>NZ_CACSIH010000017.1:0-877 GCF_902705805.1 Alteromonas alvinellae
CAGTTACACAAAATTAGTTACAGTCTCTTTTTCGTCGCATCTTGAACTCTCAGCCTGTCCTCTTTTGCCCATAACAAAAGTTGTGCTGAAACTTCTTTTTCCAAAAGCGCTTGTGACCCTTCAGATTTATTTTTCGGTCTACTAGCGATTGAAGGGTTTTCCTTCTTTATTGCTTCTTTGAGTACAACATTACCCTCTACATCAGCATTAGTCTCATGTACTAATTTTGGCTTAGTCTCGGTTTTTTGCGGAATAGTTGGCGGCTGCAATAAAACTGCTTTTAGCAAAAGTGCACGAAGCGTAGAAGCACTTGGCAGGCATATTTGAGTGAAGCAGTGCCATTCAAGCCCATATTTATCCACGCTTCCATCTACCATTAATGCATCCATCCATAAAAGCACCTAGTAGTTGAGCACAAACAAACCAGAAAGTTCAGATAGCTTTCACGTAGAAAATAACAATGATGATGGAATATAAATACGGGTGTAAGAGAGTTTAAATTTTCGTGTCATCTGGAAAATTTGGAGCGGAAAACAGATTTGTTCTCGTTGTGAAGCAATGGCCGACACTTGGTCGCGGGCCCTTTAAGGGGTCGCATAGACACAACTATATTGTGTTTTAGTCTTCGTGATTTTTGAAAATTTGGAGCGGGAAACGAGATTGGTATCTGGCCGACACTCGGTCGCGGGCCCATCAAGGGGTCGCACTTAAAAACTAGATAAGTTTTAGTTTTTTGAGGTGTCTGAAAAATTTGGAGCGGGAAACGAGATTCGCCAACTGGCCGACATTCGGTCGCGGGCCCTTCAAGGGGTCGCATAGACACAACTGTATTGTGTTTTAGTCTTCGTGATTTTTGAAAATTTGGAGCGGGAAACGA
>NZ_CACSIH010000018.1:0-40424 GCF_902705805.1 Alteromonas alvinellae
CAACTTCTTTAACCCAATTTTTTGCTCCTGCGCAATCCGTTTTTTCGAAAAATAGCATTTTGGCTTTTTATAAACATACACAATAGCACTGATATTTGTGGCGTCACCGTCCGAGCGTGTGGGAAAATTTCAAACGATGCGAATGAAATAGTCCTAAGTGTGATTGGCCAAAATGAGTCAATGATGACGACTATTATAGCAGCTGAAACAACACGACAGATGTGCGTTTTCCATCTGGCTCCAGGTGTTTTTCACAGTGAGCAGGTTATCATTCTTTATCCAATAATTGAGGAACTGAAAAATGAGTTTCCCAATTTGGTAGTGAGGCTCTAGGCTTGGTTTTTTCCGAAGGTATTAATCAACTTATTCCGAACTGTTAGATCAATTGTTGATACACACAAGTAAAGCCTATACCAGCAACTGTATTAAGATTAATGATGAAATGTCCAGTTTTATGAAGAAGGTGTTGGAAAGTGCAAACATGACAAATGAGGGGAAGTGGCCGATACATCAGCTTCAGAAAGTGACCACCTGTTTAGAGTCCAGGACGAAGTTTGATTGATTATTTGTGGAATGAAACAACAAATACGGTTAAGTTGTCATCTGAGCTAACCGTTAGTTTAGCTCCGTTCATGTGAAGCAATGAACGAGCGATAGTCAATCCTAAACCAACGCCTTGACCATGATTTTTTCGTGAAGGGTCTGCTCTAAAAAAGCGATCAAAAAGTCTCTGAAGATGGTCATCAGAGATTTTCGGGCCTGGATTTGAAACGGTAATTTTTGTATGTTCATCGTTGGTAGATACTGCTACCTTAACAATCGCGTTTTCGAAGGAATATCGAATTGCGTTTGATAATAGATTACTCATAGCTTGTCGAAACATGGACCTATCGCAATCAATTGTGGCATCGGCCCCTCGGATGCGAATTTGAATTTGTCTTTCTTCTGCCAGTAGTTCAAAATACTCAACTAATTCTTGAAGCTCTGCCCGGCAATTTAGTCGCTCTAACTGTGGCTTGACGAGTCCATGTTCCGTTTTGGCTAGAAGTAACATGTCACTGACCATCTTGGTCATACGTTCGTATTCTTCCAAATTAGAATATAAAATTTCAACATATTCACTTTCAGTGCGCGGTTGATTCAGAATAACCTGCGTTTGAGTTGTCAGGTTTGTGACCGGTGTTCTCAATTCATGCGCAATGTCCGCAGAAAAATATGAAAGTTGCTCAAAGCCAGCTTCGAGTCGTTCAATCATAGCATTAAACGACCCCACTAATCCTGCGAGCTCGACCGGTACCTCTAAAGGATTTAGTCGGATATCGAGCTTGTCAGCAGTAATAGAACCTATTTTTCTACTCAGTTTTCGTAGCGGCGAGTGGCCTCGATACACAGCAAAACGTGCCACTATTATCGTGATCAAACCAGACACGAAAATAATGCCCCATAACGTCTTTTCAAAGTCTTCCATGTAATTCATATGAAATTCCATGTTGGAGGCTACCACAACACGGTATGTAGACTTATTCTGACCAGTGCTGACGGTCACGAGAGCTTCAGTTGCTCGCAACATATGGGATCCATCAAAAAAAAGTGTCAACATATCAGGCGTTATGAGATCGTTGTCAAACAATTGACCGGGGTATTTGTGCAAGTCAACGCCTTTACTCGAAAATACGGATTCTCCATCTTCATTTTGCACAAGGTAATAGACTCCATGATGACCAGACACTGCTTCAACGAGGATACTCGAAGGTGCCACCTTTTCAGTGTATGCTTCGCTAAGCTTTCGTTTTACAGCATGGAATACCTCATTTAATTCATCAGCATCCTGTTCAGCAAAATGCGTTGCAATTGATTGTTGAACGATTAAGCTGATTATTGTAAGGCACAAAAATACGGTAATGCCAACAAGTATAGTGACTCTAAACGCAAGAGAGTTTGGCCGTTTTAGTTTATTCGTTACTATCATCTACACTCATTTTATAGCCCATCCCCCTGACAGTTTGAATTAGCTTTACAGGAAAGTCATCATCAATTTTTGCACGCAATCTTCGGATAGCGACATCAATGACATTCGTGTCACTGTCAAAATTCATGTCCCATACCTGAGAGGCGATCAAAGAACGGGGCAATACTTCACCTTGACGTCTGACCATTAGTTCAAGCAATGTAAACTCTTTAGTCGTCAGATTGATTACTTTGCCACCGCGCTTCGCAACGCGAGAAGGGATATCAAGCTCCAAATCTGCAATGTGTAACGTGTTGTTAGGGACAGAAGTCCCTCTCCTGATCAAGGTGCGCACTCTTGCGAGGAGTTCCGCGAAAGCAAACGGTTTAACCAAATAATCGTCTGCGCCTAACTCAAGTCCTTTGACTCTGTCATTAACGTGATCGCGAGCGGTTAAAAAAAGAACGGGTGTAAATTTACCAGACTCTCTCAATGAAGACAGGATTTTCCAACCTTCTATGTCGGGCAGCATTACATCGAGTACGATTAATTCATAATCACCAATCATCGATTTGTGGTGACCATCCAGGCCAGTCCTTACTAATTCTACAACAAAGCCGGATTCAATTAGCCCTTGTTTGATGTAATCGCCCGTTTTTACTTCGTCTTCGACTACAAGTATTTTCATGGTGTGTGATTAACCTGCTGCATAGCTTTAATTCAATGGAGTAAGCCTGTTGAATACACCGCAATCGTAAAATGCTGTTAGTATACTAATAATAAAACGTATGCCAGCAACCAACAGAGTATTCAATATACTAATGAGCGCGCCACATCGTAGCTCGAAGTCGCAAATATTCAACTAAAAATACACTTTCGCTATCAATATCGCTCATGATTACAAAATTGTAATGTCAAGGTAATCTGTCTGTCAGGGCCATTTGATATTCTCATTGCCGTAGCTAATCCGTGAAAACGCGTTTCATTAAAGGAGTCAGGTTTAAGTGAAACTTTCATTCGTCAAATACCTCTTTGTTATCGCTTTGTTGAGCGTGCAAGTAAGCGGGTCTTTCGCGAGTGTAGCTACGCCATGTGCAAGCGATATGGTGCATGAAATAGATAACAGAATCGGTCATCACATGGACCACTCATCACACGACGCATCAGAGAGTTGTTGCAATCAAAATTGCTGTTGTCCCATGGCAGTCTTTCAGCTCGGCATGTTGGCTGGGGAGAGTTTCGAAACACCAAAACTGTTGAACACCCCAGCCCTAAGCAAACAAACAAGGCTGCATAAAGTCTTTATCGCTATACATTTACGCCCCCCAAAATACTCTCTCGTGTAATTAGATTAGTCGATGTAAAGACTAACAGTTACTGCACGTGACGTTTCCATCGTAAAGCGTGCAAAATCCAATATATGTGAGAGTTGTTTATGAACAAAAATATACCGTTTGGGGCTTTGTTTTCTTTAGTCCTCTTTTTAACGGCGTGCAGTGATGTACTGCAGGCAAAGAATGATGCAAAGTCTGCAACACAGGCACCGAAATTCACATTACATGTCTACAAGAGTAGAACATGTAAATGTTGTCAAAAATGGGTGCGACATGTTGAAGAACATGGCTTTGAGACAGATGTGACAAATGTCACGCTAATGTCCGGAGTCAAAGATAAATATGGCGTCGAACCCCAGTATCGCTCCTGCCATACTGCTCTTTCTCAGGACGGGTTTGTATTTGAGGGGCACATACCCGCAAAATACATCCAACAATTTTTAGAAAACCCTCCTGAAGGGGTTTTAGGGTTGAGCGTTCCAGCCATGCCAATTGGATCGCCGGGCATGGAAGTTGACGAACGATTCCAACCTTACCTTGTATTGCAACTCAATGTAGATGGTTCAGTTACGACCTTTGCTGAAGTCAACACCTATGAGGAGCAATTCTAATGAACCGGTTTTGTCTTTTTGTTTCTATTTGGGGAGCGTTCTCGTTCTCGATGGTCTCTCCCGCTATCGCGAATGAAAAATTAACGCTCAAACGTGCAGTAGAAATAGCGGTAGAAAATGATCCATGGCTCGTTAGCAGTGCACATCGTGAACGTGCCACATTGTCCAGTAGTGTCGTCGCCTCGAGCCTACCAGACCCCGTTGTCAACATCGGTTTAGCAAATGTACCCACTGATGGTTTTGCGTTTGATCAAGAGCCCATGACTCAGCTAAAAGTAGGTGTGTCACAGATGTTTCCTCGTGGTGATTCGTTAGCCATAAGGTCTCGTCAATTGCGGGAGCAAGCAGCAGAGCATCCCCTGATGAGAGCCGACCGAGTGGCCAAAGCACGCGTTCAAGTATCAAACTTATGGTTAGAAATATATCGGGCGCAGCAAAGTGTAAAGCTAATTGATGAAGATAAAGCGTTATTTGAACAGCTCAGCGATATCGCAAAGGCAAATTATTCAACTGCCTTTGGACGCGTAAATCAGCAAGATATCGTTCGTGCAAAGTTGGAATTAACAAGGTTGGAAGACCGACTTACTAAACTACGAGCATTAGAAGAAAGAGCCACAGGGAAGCTTCTAGAGTGGCTAGTTAGAGATCAAAATTATCCAAGTCAATCGGGATTTGATGCCTTTTCTCGATTAACGTTGCCGCATGCCCTACCTGAGATCAAAAACATGGGGCAGAATATGAGAACAATACTTGAGCGCAGAGATCAACAATCGCTTGCAATGGTTCTCAATCAACACCCTTTGATCCTCTCGATAGAGCAAAGAATTCGCGCCAGCCAAACCGGTATTGACCTTGCCAAAGAAAAATACAAGCCACAATGGGGGGTTAACGCTAGTTACGCCTACAGAGACGACACGCCCGACGGTACAAGTCGAGCAGATTTTTTATCGATGGGTGTAAGTTTCGATGTACCTCTTTTTACAGAAAACCGCCAAGACCAAGAGGTTTCGGCTGCCGTAAGCCTATCTGAAGCCATTAAAACCGACAAGCGCTTAGTCCTCAGAGAAATGATGTCATACATCCAGTCTTTATATGCGGAAAATGAGCGATTAATGGAGCGACAAGCGCTGTACGAACTCGAATTGTTAGAGCAAATGCAAGAGCAAGCTGAGGCATCGCTCAATGCTTATACCAACGACGAAGGAGACTTTGCTGAGGTAGTGCGTGCTCGTATTGCGGATCTTAATGCCAGAATTGACGCACTGGATATCAGTGTGGATTTGGTCAAAACAAAAATTCAACTCAACTATTACTTTGATACCAACGCAGGTATTCCTTTGTCTCAAATCGGAGAACAACAATGAGCACAATTAAAGCACTCGTCATAGGCGGGGTAGCAGGCGGTATTATGACTGCGTTGGCATTCACGTTTCTGATACCATCTTCATCATCCACCGCGAATAATGAGCAAAACGAAGAGAAGCAACCGTTGTATTGGGTTGCGCCGATGGACCCAAATTACCGCAGAGACGAACCAGGAAAGTCTCCGATGGGCATGGATCTCATTCCTGTCTACGAAGAAAGTTCAAGTGGTGATGCGGGCCCAGGAACAATTACTATAGCGCCAAATGTGGAGAACAATCTTGGTGTTCGAACTGCGAAAGTGCAGCGCCGCGCGCTGCATGTCCCTATTAGAACTGTCGGGTACGTTCAATACAACGAAGAAACATTAATCCATGTGCATCCTCGCGTTGAAGGCTGGATAGAAACACTGCATGTAAAAGCATCAGGAGAATATGTTAAAAAAGGGGAACCACTTTACTCTCTATACTCGCCTGAGTTAGTGAATGCACAAGAAGAATTGCTGCTTGCTATGCGCAGAAACAACAAAGATCTGATCGTAGCTGCTCGTTCTCGCTTAAATGCATTGCAAGTGCCTGAAGACGTCGTGGAGACGTTAATAAAAACAAAAAATGTTCAGCAAACCGTTACCTTTTCCGCACCCCAAACCGGATTCGTAGATAATTTAAACATTCGAGAAGGTTTTTTTATAAAACCTGGCGTTACAGTCATGTCGATTGGTGCATTGGATGAGGTTTGGGTTGATGCAGAGGTATTTGAGCGACAAACCGCCCAAATAGTGGAAGGGTTGCCTGTTACTATGACATTAGATTTCCTCCCCGGAAAGACGTGGCAAGGCGTTGTAGACTACGTCTACCCAACCCTTGAACAGAGTACCCGCACACTGCGTGTGCGTCTTCGCTTTGCTAATCAAGATTATACGTTAAAGCCGAACATGTTCGCTCAAGTGACTATCCACTCTGATATGGATTCGACCAACTTGATCGTGCCAACCGAAGCGGTTATTCGAACAGGCAATCAAAATCGCGTTGTATTGGCATTGGGAGATGGAAAATTTAAATCAGTTGCAATCAAAATTGGGCGAGTGGTTGACGAGTTTACAGAAGTACTTGAAGGACTGATCGATGGTGACAGCATTGTCACCTCCGCTCAATTTATGCTTGATTCAGAGAGCAGTATTAGCTCTGACTTTAAGCGAATGGAACCCCCTGAAGAAAGTCCAACATCGGTCTTCACAGAGGTGATGATCACAGACGTGATGCCTTCTCACAACATGATAACTGCAAAACATGGTCCAATTCCAGAATGGGATTGGCCGTCGATGACCATGGATTTTGTGGTAGCGGAGCATATCAATTTAGCAACGGTCAAAGGTGGTTCATCGGCACATATCGAGATCAGTAAGCAAACTGATGGTCAATATGTGGTGACAACCGTGCACATTATCGATTCAGCACAAAGTACACAGGCGACGATGTCTGAAAGCGTTTGGGCTGAAGTCAAGATTAATTCTGTAATGGATGGGCATCGAATGATAAATGTCGATCATCCCGCGATAAAAGAGTGGGATTGGCCCGCGATGACGATGGATTTTAATGTGGCAGATAACATAACCTTGTCTGATTTGGCCTCTGGAACGCTTGCGCATATTGAAATTTCAAAATCCTCAAGTGGCGAATATCTTGTTTCTACCATTCATGTTGTTGAAGAGGCAAGTAGTGAAACAAGTACCGCTGTCGACGCTGTGTGGACTCAAGCAACGGTCAATGCAGTGATGAGTGCTAACAACCAGTTAAGCCTTGAACATGACCCTATTGAGGCGTGGGATTGGCCTGCAATGACAATGGATTTCAACGTCGCTAATGAGATTGATTTATCTGACATTACCGCTGGTATGCGACTGCACATCGAAATTACCAAAACCCAAGACGGTGCGTACGTTATTACCACATTACATATACAAGCATCTGATAAAGGAACGATGGATCACAGCCAACATGAAGGAGCGCACGAATGATAGAAGCAATCATACGTTGGTCGGTCTCAAACCGCTTCTTTGTTTTACTCGCAACCATCATCATAGTCGGTGGCGGTTTAGTTACAATGAAAAATACGCCAGTAGACGCGATCCCAGATTTATCCGATGTCCAAGTGATAATCAAAACGAGTTATCCTGGTCAAGCGCCACAAGTTGTAGAAGATCAGGTAACGTACCCGCTAACGACCGCCATGCTTTCCGTACCGGGTGCACAAACGGTTCGAGGTTATTCGTTTTTCGGTGACTCCTACGTTTATATCATTTTTGATGATGATACCGACTTATATTGGGCAAGAAGCAGGGTGCTTGAATATTTATCGCAAGTTGCCCCCAATCTACCTGAAAACGCCAGGCCGCAATTAGGTCCAGATGCCACAGGCGTTGGTTGGGTTTATCTGTATGCATTGGTCGACAGAACCGGCCAACACGATATTTCTCAATTACGCAGTTTGCAAGACTGGTTCTTGAAATTTGAGCTCCAAACTGTGCCTGGCGTGTCCGAAGTCTCGGCGCTAGGGGGTATGGTGAAACAGTATCAAGTGAAAGTAGATCCTGAAAAACTCCGCGCTTACGGTATACCGCTTTCTCATATTCAGATGGCAATAAAGCGAGGAAATCAAGAAGTTGGGGCCTCTGTAGTGGAGCTTGCAGAAGCTGAGTACATGGTTCGTGCCACGGGGTATATTTCTGATAAGAAGGATATCGAAACCATTCCTCTTGGCGTCAATGACAATGGCACACCGCTTTTAATAAGGGATATTGCCACTGTAGATATCGGTCCACAAATGCGCCGCGGTATAGCAGAGCTAAACGGCGAAGGGGAAACAGTCGGCGGTATTGTCGTGATGCGTTTTGGTGAGAATGCTCAAAAAACGATAGATGGCGTCAAAGCAAAACTAGAGGACTTAAAAAAAGGACTACCTGATGGCGTTGAGGTGGTCACTGTTTATGATCGTTCCGCATTAATTGAAAGAGCCGTTGATAACCTA
Organism: Alteromonas alvinellae; assembly: GCF_902705805.1. NCBI lineage: Bacteria > Pseudomonadati > Pseudomonadota > Gammaproteobacteria > Alteromonadales > Alteromonadaceae > Alteromonas > Alteromonas alvinellae. The sequence goes on from NZ_CACSIH010000018.1 coordinate 8,283, forward strand.
GCTTCGAAACTAGTGGAAGAGTTTATCGTAGTCGCTTTGGTATGTGTCGCTTTTCTTTTTCATGTTCGGTCGTCACTCGTCGCAATCATCAGTATTCCTGTCGGGATCATTACCGCGCTAATCGTTATGTATATGCAAGGGATCAATGCCAATATCATGTCGTTGGGCGGCATTGCTATTGCCATTGGCGCCATGAGTGATGGTGCGATCGTTATGATTGAAAATATGCACAAACACATGGAAAAGACGCCTCTTACCAAGGAAAATCGCTGGCAGGTTGTTATCGATTCTGCGGTCGAAGTTGGACCCGCGTTATTTTTCAGTTTGTTGATCATTACGGTTAGTTTTGTACCTGTTTTTACGCTTGAGGCCCAGGAAGGGAGGATGTTTTCCCCTCTTGCTTATACGAAAACATATGCAATGGCTGCATCAGCGGCACTTGCGATTACACTGGTCCCAGTCTTAATGGGGTATTTTGTACGTGGAAAGGTGTTGCCTGAACACAAAAACCCAGTCAACAAGTTTTTAACGTTTTTATACATACCGACGCTCAAGACAGTTTTGCGCTTTCCAAAGTCAACGATGGTCGCAGCATTGATTGTCTTGGCTATCGGGGTTTGGCCAATTGATAAAATTGGTAGTGAATTTATTCCCCCGCTTGACGAAGGCGATTTGATGTATATGCCGACCACCTATGCCGGCATATCAATCGGGAAGGCACGAGAGCTTCTTCAACAGACCAACAAATTAATAAAAACCGTACCAGAAGTAGAAACGGTATTTGGCAAAGTAGGGCGGGCGGATACGGCGACGGACCCCGCACCACTGACCATGATTGAGACATTTATTCAATTGAAACCCAAAGAACAATGGCGAGAAGGGATGACCACGCAGGACCTTATTAAAGAGTTTGATGCTGTGGTCAATTTACCGGGCTTAACCAACGCATGGGTGATGCCAATAAAAACCCGAATTGACATGCTTGCCACAGGAATTAAAACCCCTGTTGGGATTAAAATTGGTGGTCCCGATCTAATGGAAATTCAAAAAATCGGCCAACAAATTGAGTCAATATTAACTGACGTCGATGGCACGGCTTCAGTGTATTCTGAACGCGTCGCTGGCGGTCGCTACTTGAAAGTCGACATTGATCGCGAAAAAGCCGCCCGATATGGGCTCAATATCGCTGATGTTCAGCAAATCGTCTCTAGTGCAATTGGCGGTGTTAACGTAACACAGAGTGTAGAAGGGCTGGAGCGCTATCCAGTAAATATTCGTTATCCGCAGTCATACCGAAGCTCTCCAGAGTCGCTTTCTTTGTTACCTGTAGTGACACCACAAGGAAAACGTATAGCCTTAGCTGATGTTGCTAACGTCTACATCGAAGACGGACCACCGGGTATCAAGAGTGAAAACGCGCGGCTCAATGGATGGGTGTATGTTGACATCGATGGTGTAGACATAGGCACGTATGTGGCTACCGCGCAGCAAGTTGTTGCTGAACAACTCGTTTTACCCGCCGGCTATTCAATTAATTGGTCTGGCCAATACGAGTATATGTTAAGGGCAAAGGAGAAGCTCACTTACGTTGTGCCTTTGACGCTCGCTATAATCGTTATTCTATTGTACCTCAACTTCCGAAACTTCATTGAAGTGGCGATTATTATGGGGACGTTGCCATTGTCGATGGTTGGCAGCATATGGCTTATGTACATCGAAGGCTTTAATTTCTCCGTGGCCGTAGGCGTAGGTTTCATTGCCTTGGCCGGTGTCGCTGTAGAAATAGGAGTCATTATGCTTGTATATCTCAATCATGAATATCAGGCACTGATGGATAGATGCAAAGAAGGGGGTACCTTACCGAGCGCCGAGATGTTGACCGAGGCAGTACTGCACGGTGCAGGATTGCGTGTTCGTCCCGTCATGATGACAACGGCCACTATCATCTTTGGATTGCTGCCGGTTTTATATGGCTCTGGTACGGGGTCCGAAGTCATGAGTCGGATTGCCGCGCCGATGGTGGGAGGAATGGTTAGTGCGATTATTCTGACACTACTCATACTGCCTGCCATTTATTTAATATGGCGCAAACAACAGCTTAAATACTTGGCTGTCGTTGCGTAATGAAAGGACCTGTTCGCCGTTCACATCGTTGGCTTATGCTGCTAGTCGGCGGGCAGGTGTTGTTTTGGTCGTTAAGCGGCCTTTACATGGTCTGGTTTGATATCTACTACATTCAGGGTGAACATTTTTTTACCTGGGCCCAGCGCGATGATGAAAGACGTCACAGGCTTGCTGATCGACAATACCATTGACCCAAATGCCATCAATATTGAAGCATTTGTGTCATCTATAACCCATCAAGTCTAAGGAGACTTCAAATGAAACTAATCTTTTCAATGCTCATGGTAGCCTTAAGTTTTTCTACTTTTGCTCACACAACACTTAAGACATCTACACCTAAGGATAATGCGATGTTGATGTCATCTCCACCTGAACTATCATTGGTTTTTACCAAGCCTGTAAGGTTGGCTAGAGTAACGTTGCAATCAAAAAGTGGGGAAACCATTCCGTTTGAGTTTAAGCCAAGTACGGAACTCGCTAGTGCCTTTAGTTACGAATTACCCGGATTACCAGTAGATACATACACTGTCAATTGGATGTTGCTAGGTCAGGACGGTCACAAAATGGAAGGGGCTTTTAGTTTTATGGTGCATGCTTCAATGATGAAACATAACGATAAAAAGCACGACAGCACGCACGGCAACCATTAGAGGACGCTATGGACATTTGGCAGTTGGGGTTGTTGATTTCAAAGTTTGGTGTTTATCTCGGCGTATCAGCGCTGCTTGGTGGTGGTTGGATTTTGTGCATTACCAATACTGATACTGACACCAAATTTACTCTACCCGCAAGCTTACAAACAACGGTAACAAGGCACATGCGTTTGTTTGCGGTCATTGGCATCATTTTTAGTGCTTTTGACTTTTTGTTTCAGGTTGGGCAGCTCGCTCAATCTGGATACGCTGGTATGTTTGACCCCGTTATGCGAGAGATGGTCGCGCATTCAACGCTCGGAGATGTTGCAAAAAGTCGACTAGTGCTGTTCGCAAGTGCGCTACTATATTTAACCTACTTAGGTCATTCAATTAGAAAAAATGCTTTTATTTCAAATCGCTCTCTTGGAATTTTCATTGTTATTGCGTTGGCAGGATTTGGGTATACATTTACATTAACTGGGCATACTCAACAGTTACAACCTAGTTTCAAGTTTATCCTGGCTGCTCATGCCGTTATTGCGCTCGCGTGGGTGGGTTCACTCTGGCCTCTTTCAAGGACGTGCGTAGCGCTTTCTAACCCCAATTTGCACCTCGTCATGACAAAATTTGGGAAATCGGCTGTATACCCCATTGGGGGGTTAATTATTGCTGGTTTACTACTGGCTTGGCAACTTGTGCGTTCTGTTAGCAGTTTGCTTGACACAAACTACGGCTTTGTATTGCTTGTTAAGCTGTTGTTTGTTGGTGCCATCTTTCTGATCGCGTTGTTACACAAACTGCGATTGGCTCCTCAGCTTTTAACCGGCATAACCAGTCCTCGAACGCTTCAAAAATCAATCCAAATCGAACTTTGTATAGGGATATCTATTTTAATGGTGACGGTGGTGTTAAGTACCGCCGTAGGCCCCAATTATTGAAGAAACACAAAATGAAAAAAATCTACTTGTTGTCAATCATACTCGTTCCTTTGCTATTAACTAACAGTGTTAATGCTCATGATAAATCGCATAACGACACCAGCAATAGTCCTATGTTCTCAGGGCTAGACTCCGACGCAGGAATAATAGCAAAACAATTCCACAAAGCACTCTCCGACGCTAATGCAGAGACAGTCATGAGCTTACTTGCCGATAATGTCCTTATTTTGGAAGGTGGCAGAATTGAGCGCAGTGCCGACGAATATCGTGCACATCATTTGCAAGCAGACATGCAATTTTCATCTGCCGTAACCACGAAGACGATTGAGCATCATGTTCGTGTGCATGGTAATACAGCTGTCTCCATTTCAAGAAGTCACACTTCTGGAAACTATAAAGGTCGAGATATTGATAGGACAGGCAATGAAACGCTCTTTTTAACGCTGATCAATGGACAGTGGAAAATCAGTCATATTCATTGGTCTCACTAACTCCCCACCAAACTAAAATAAAAAGGTCAAAACGATGAAACTTTTCTATGCAAGCTGCGTTGTTATTTTTTTAGCCACATCACCATACATTTATGCGTCTGAGCAAACGAACGACGAAACCGAGATACTAGAAATGATCCAAGATATTGAAAAGGGGTGGGAGTCTGGTAACGGTATGCCGTTCTATCAACATTATCTTGGCCAGGTAGGTGCGCGTTACATTGAGTCAGGCGGTCAGAATAAAGGGTTAGAGGATTTGGTCAAAAATCATGTAGAGCCGGAAAAAGAGGTATTGAAACGATTGACCATTGATATTCTAGATATCGAAACAAACGTTGAAGGAGACTTCGCTTGGGCAATTACGACAGTAAATGTTTCAGGAGAAGTGCGCAAAACCGGCGCAGTTTTTGATAAAAAAGGATTTCAAACCTATTTGTTTCGCCGAACTGATGAAGGATGGAAGGTCATTCATTCGCATTCATCCACCCGTGATAACAAGCCACATAAGCACCATTAACAACGTTGAATTCCGTGCAAAATCGCAATATCACATTGGATGCAATACGAACGTTAGCCATTGTATTGATGGTTGTATTCCATTTTGCTTACGATCTTCGTTTTTTTGGTTGGGTTGATTGGAATGTCCCCAATGGAAAAGGGTGGAGGGAGTTTCGGTATGTAATATTGACGCTCTTCTTTGTGAGTGTAGGCGCGTCGCTCGTGCTCGGGAATTTTCGAAAATTTAATCTAAAAATGTTTTTACTGCGGCTGTTTTCCATAGCGTTCTGGGCCGCGGTAATATCGCTTTTTACGTATTATTTTTTTAATGCAAACTGGATATTCTTTGGCGTATTGCATTTTATTGTAGTAGCAAGTGTTTTGTGTGTTCCGTTGATTCGAAAACCCATATTGTCGCTGTTGTTGGGTTTTGTTGCGGTCACGTTGTTTAACAGTGGCCTCGTATCCAGTAAATGGCCATTTAATCTGATCAGTTTGTCACTACCTCATTCTCCAAACGATTACGTTGCGATTTTTCCATGGATAGGTGTGGTATTGTTTGGTATTGCGATAGGGCACGTTTTGAAAAGCGGATTTGATCCTGTTGCAAAATGGAATATTCCGAATAAGTTGACTCTTCTCGGACGGCATAGTTTAGTGGTTTACATATTGCATCAACCTATCTTTTTTGCGCTGTTTGGTACTATCTATTGGTTGAGCTCATCGGTGTAACTATACACCTTCTTTTACTTTGCCATTAATCACCTTCAGTAACTAATATCCGCTATGCTGCTGCAGACATAAGATTACGATGAGATGTGCACATTTTTTTTTGGGGGGGGGGAGAGTCAAGGCAGCAGAGCAATGCTTAATACACGCATATGCGCTTGCGCGCAAATGCATGTGTCGATATAATCTTGTTATCAACGCTAATGTGTTTACAGCAACGCAAGACTAATTCGGAGAAGATTGTGCTTTTAGTGCCAACAAACCCAGACTACCGTTAATACTCGAACAGTTTTGGCCGTTCTTCTTTGAAGTTGGTGTATTTTGACCACAAAGAGCTACATTCATTTGAATCTATTACGTCAGTTATTTGTCTTACAGTAGCCATATCGTTTTCTACTAGCAATGCAGACACTTGTGATAACATTTCGTCTTTAGCGGGTTTTTCTTCAGATATTTCGTGAAGTTTCAAACATCCCCTGATAAAAACCAAGCTGTCTACCATGCAGATTACGCGAAAAATGAAACGCGGTAACCGCTCTGGTGTTTTGTATTCGCTTCGTTCTTCGTTTAACCAAAAGAGTACATTCTGCTCAAAAGCAACAAGGTTTTCATTGATCCGTTGTGTTGCATCGACATTCAATATACCAAACCGCGACATTTCAGCCTCATAAAACGCAAGATCTAGTAATGCTTCGTAATACAGCATTTTAGCATCTTCTAGCTTGTTTTTGACTTTTTCAAACCGTAAAATTGCGTGCTCTTGAATTGAAATCACTTCTCTTAATATGCTTGGATCACACCGAACCGTTGCTGTTTCATCAATTGAAATAAGCGTTAAGTCGTTAAAAAACCGATCGTAACCATCTTCCACTAAGAACCGGCGAAGATATATGGAGACCGCTAGATTTTTAAATATCAGCCCATTTTGTGTTTCTGTTTCTCCCATTAGATTTTCAAATGCTGTTTCTGCATGTTGAACCTTGTCTAAATTTAATTGCTCAAGACGCCTTACTTCTTCCTTATGATCTTGAGTGAGGCGAACAATATCGTTTTCGTGCCTCTCAGTCAGTGAATTAATTTGCCGCTGCGTGTTCATTTGTAGTTCGATCAGTTCACGATCCGTTGCTTCTCTCAAGGCAACTAAGTCGCTCTCAGCTTCATCTTTAACTGCCTTCGTTCGCGAACTTTGAACATGGTTCATCCAAGCAATTGCCGCTGAAATCATGGCGACCAACAGCGAAATAAGTGCCAGCGCCATTGTTGCAAGGTTTCGACTGGTTTCATTTGTGAAATCTCTAGACGCGAGTAGTGTTTCAGATTTAGTTGATTTGTGCAGTTGATTTAAATGAGGTTGCAATTGCATTCGAATGTCTTGCATGTTGAGAACCTGCAACGACTGCTTTACCTGCTCTAACTCTTGAGCACTCAACTCACGTAACTCTGCGTCAGAAGCCTCTGAAATTTTCTAATACGCGTCATCAATTTGTACTTTAAGACCAGTTAATCCTCTGTAAAAATCGCCATGCTCACGATCATTTGGATGTGCGAGCGATGATGACATCACAAGAAACAAACATATCCATCTTTTCATAAATTATTTCCTTGTTACAAGTAACCACAATGCCAATTCAATATGGGTAGAACATACGTTCACAATATCGAAATCGTCACAGCAATGACTAAAAAACTTTTAGTCAGGGCGCAGAAGAGAGCTCATAAACAGACCAGTAGGATCGTATTGTTGTTTTAATAATTTCAAACGAGCTGTGTGTTGGCCGTAGTAAAGAGCAAGTGGCGACCCATTCCCCATGTCATAATTTTGGTAAGAATGACCATTAAAAAACGGTAATAGCAAATCGAAAGATTTATTCACCCAATCGATAACTTCAGTATCGTCACATTCAGCTTGAGTGATCCCTGTGATACTACAGACGAAAGAAGCGTTGCGGTGAATAAATGCCGAATCGTCAGCGTTTACATCCTGAATAGCGCCACAAAGCGGGTCTAGCATAAATCCACCTGAATTTACCGGACAAGCTCGGTAACACGATAAAAGTGTTTCAATGAATTCGTCTGATAGCTCGCCTTCAATTATGCCATTTCGCCAATACAAACTCAGATCACTATCGTAGTCATTGGATTGGCATTCAACGTATTGCGACCGCCTACTTAACAATGTGGCACCGTCTTGCCATTTGGCTACAGAATCCAAACCGTGCACCCAGTCCTCACTAAACCCCATTATCGAAATTCGTGCTTTATCGTGCATCGATCGCGAGAGATATGCATATAGAAAAACCGATCTGTTATCACTGAGCACTGTTTTGCTATATTGCCTAAGAATAGATCGTGCGTGACATAATGGCCACTCGAGTATTCGGCCATCAATATTTTGGGGGGCATCATTTAATTTAAACGTGACATCGGTCACAACGCCAAATTGACCATGGCCACACCCTTTTAATGCCCAAAACAAATCCGGATGTTGGGATTCGGTCACTTGTCTTACTTTACCGTCAGCAGTTATCAATCCAAACGCGAGCACATTGTCGCAACTCAAACCAAGCTTTCTGGACAAAAAACCGATCCCCCCTCCCAATGTTGCGCCGACAACACCAACATCGGGACAGGTACCCAAAGGAACTACTTTGTTGTGTTGCGCTAGAAAATGGTCCAATTCACTATTTTTGACGCCTGCGCCGACGTTTACTGAGCTCTTATCAACATTCAGTACAGTTGTTTTAAACATCGACATATCAATTACAATTGCATTGTTAAGGACCGACATGCCACTTACACCATGCCCTTGACCCTTAATTGTAATAGATAAGCGCAACTGCTTTGCACATCTGACAATGTGTATAATATCGGTCTTTGTTTTAGGTTGAATAATTACTAACGGAAAACGCGAAACACCTTGATTGAATACTTTCCTGTTTTCTTCATATTCTGTACTACCCGGTGACCAGAATGCGCCGTCAACAAGACTTGCCAGTTCTACCAAACTTGTTTCAGTAGCCCGCGTGATTGAATCTGTTTTTGTCTGTTTTGCAGGTGAAACTTCAACAATACTCTCAAGTAGATTCCAACTTCGACTACCAAAAGTGTTTGGCGTGATATCGCTCAGCAATTGTCGCAGATATTGTGCAACTAATCGGGGAGGTAAAAGCTTGTTTGCTGAATACATACTGCGCATTAACTCCGATGCAGGCAACGCGTGATTTGAAGCTTGCCTTATCGTTTCCTGCATTTTGGTGTCGACGTTTCCAGGAGCCACAGTTGTAAAAACAGCAATATCGTTATCGACTTCAAGTTGAAAACACTGGCACAGCATATTTAATGATGCTTTGCTCACACAATAAGCTGAGGCGCCAGCAACGGGTTGTACTGGCAAATCACTGGTTAAAAACATCACGCGGCTATGACTAAATTTTTTTAAGCATATCTGCGTTAAAAGGCGAGGTACTTCGATATTTATCCATTGGGTTGCCTCCCACTCATCAGGGGCGACGTTGCTAATATCTCCAAATGGCATGACAACACCTGCGCAATGGATCAGGTAGCTAAAGTGAGTATGCTGATTGACAACGTTTTGAAGGCTTTTAATACAATCCCTATTAGTGAAATCGATACACTCGATTCTGACCCTATCCCCATAAGACCTTTTAAGCTGTTGTAAAGTTTCTGGATTTCTACAAAGTGCTACGATCTGGATAAAAGGGTAGGAGAGTAGAAGCTCTTTTGTAAGCGCAAGTCCTATACCAGAGCTAGCGCCTGATATTAGTGCTGTCTGTTGATACAACATCTTAAAAGCCTATTTCGTAGAAGAGTGAAAGCTCACTTATATGTTTGATAGCTTCAGCATAAGTAAAGTCCTTGAATGGATAAATAAAGTTAATGATTTGATTACAGAAATGTAATCAAACCGTAATCGATTCGTTGTGATGCTTTGATCTGAATCAACTACAGTTGAAATGAAATCACTACGATTAAATACATAAACATTTTATTAAGGTGCCTACGACGAACAAGGACAACTAGATATCACAGCCAATGGGTTTGATATCAACTTTATTAGTACTCACGCCATCATCAGAGGCGAGTATATTAAAACTGAAACGGACTCATTTGTTGAGCGAGATCATGAGCAAACTATTGACTCATTTTCACGCAATGGATGGTTTTTACAAGGTACTTTCTTCGTTGGGCATGCTTTTCAATCCCTAGGTAGTACTGAATTGGTCCTTGAATATGCTGAAACCAATAAAATTGAAGAAGCGGAGCGCTGGATGGTAGGTGTCAACTATTGGTTGGACCCTCGTTCAGTTATTAAGGTGGGCTATGAAGATACAGACGTAGTTGAAGGCCCTGATGATACACGGTTTGCTGTGCAATTCAGCTATGGATTCTAGGGGATATCATGAACAAGAAATTAATTATATGTGCACTAATCACATTTATTTCGTTACCGAACTTGGCAGACGATGAAACCACACTTTCTGGCGCAGAGTTAATTAATAACAACTGTGCGCGTTGTCATAACAGTAGGCCTGTGCGTGAGTTTTCTATCAGTGAGTGGAGAGTGATCATGCCACACATGCGCGAAAAAGCGCATTTAACCGGCAGCGAAGTATAAGCCATTCTTGAATTCATGGAAATAGCTTCTAGTCCTGCTCAACCGGTAGAGGTGACTCTGGCTAAATCATTAACAGTCAATCCACGTGACGTACTCACTCGATATGGTTGTCAGGGGTGTCATCAAGTGCAAGGCGCAGGCGGAACACTCGGTCCATCGCTGGATAATGTTATTAGCGAAAAAGGCAGGGCATTCTTTTTGCGCAAAGTTAAGGAGCCTCAATTTAATAACTCGTCGTCCGCAATGCCGCAAATGCCGATTACAGATGATGAGCTTGAAGCTTTAGCTGAGTTTTTATCGTCCATATAGCCTATTGACCTGAGTCTAAGACATTAGATTAAGGTGACAAGACGTAAACTTTAAACCTAAAACGCTCAACTGAGCATAATCAAAGGAAACAATCTTATGAAAAAGCTTACTTCACTATTACTGGCCAGTGCTTTAGTCGTTGCGCCAATAGCGACTTCTTTTGCATATCAACAGACTGACAAATCTGATATGCCGATGATGGATGGTCAGATGATGCAAAAGATGCAGACGCATATGGAAGAAATGCGCGCAGTATTGGATGCCGTTAAGAGTGAATCGGATCCGGAGAAGCGCGAAGCCATGTTGCATGAGCATGCCCAAAAGATGCAAGACATGATGGGCATGATGGAAGGAAGCGACTCGATGGGGATGAAAGCGGGAAAAGGAATGAAACACAAACACACTGATATGTCCACCGAAGACAAAATGAAAATGATGGAACAGCGTATGTCGATGATGGAAGACATGATGAGCCAAATGATGGGGCACACCGCTGAAAAGTCTAAACCAATACATAAACACAAATAGAGCTAATCACCACGTTACGAGGCAGGAGGTGACCTGCTGTCTCGCTTATTTCAATAATCACAGGAGTTTTACATGAATAAATTAATTAAGTTTTTTTCAATTGTAGTCTTGTCAGTTGGACTCCTCGGAGGATGCGCAAGCCAGGTTTATCACGACTACATCATGAGTGGGCAAGTTGTTACAGTCGATGATAAGCAAGCAGTGGTATGTGTATCTGATACGGATGGTTTGAAGGAACATCAAGTTTTTAATGTCTATAGAACTGTCTACGACCCTACAGCAATCTCAGAAGGTGAAAACAGCTATTCACGAGAGTTCGTTGGGAAAATTCGTCTTGGAAAAACTAAGGATAAGCACTTCGCGGAAGCTATTGTGCTGGATGGCGAAATTACGCGTTATGACATGGTCGAGTTTGACCGTGGTTTTTGATTAATATTTTAATTAGGAGTATGCCGTTGTGAATAATAGAGTTTATCACCAACCCTACCGTATAGCGGTTATTGTGACGCTGGTATTAGTGAGTGTCTTATTCACAACCGCGTGCTCAGCAGTACCACAAAGTACTGAGCTAGACAAAAAAAACAATTCATCAGAAACTAAAGAAACTCAGCCTGAGTTAAACGTTGATGACTTCGCTAAAATCCAAACCGCTTTGCGCTCGTTAGACAATTCATTAGCGACCCAGCCAAAAAGCAATGAGAGTGTAAATCCGAGTGATACCAGTGTTTCACTCAATACATCATCAATGCCACTTTCAGCAACAAACACAATGAAAATGGGAAAGAGTAAGAATAAAGGCATGATGCCAATGCGCGGGAAATCGTGCATGGGAATGATGTGCAAAATGATGATGAAAAACAGCTCAATGATGGGTACACCACCTGAACAAAATAAAACACAGATATCTGGTTCTCCATTAAATGAAAGCTTACCCGGTGTCAGTGGAGCGCTGCATTTATACCACGTTGGAGAGCAAGCTTTTTTCTTAAACCACAAAGAGACACTCGAATTGACCGATGGTCAGTACCAAACGCTTCTCACGATCCGAACTGAATGGGAGTCTACTCAACAAAGCTTTACGCTGCAGCGAAGTGCGTTAGAAGCATCGTTGTGGGAATTGACCGCTCAGGGGCTACCTCAATACGACAATATCAAAGACACCATTGCTGAAATAGAAGCCACAAACAGCGCCTTGCGGTTGCAGTTTATTACATCGGTAGGGAAAGCGGTATCAGTATTAACGCCCTCTCAGATCGCTAAGATAAATAGCCTGTGGATGGCCGAACAAACAGGTGAGTTATGAGCATGTGGTGGCCACACACATCATTTTTTCTGCGTTACGCCGTCATTTTGAACGTTATGCTGTTATTCGCAACGACGAGCAGTTACGCACAGCAACAGCCAGAGGATAGTGAGCATGCGAGCCACCATCCTGAAGCTACCAATGATCCCACTGTCAACGCTAATACGGATGTTTTGCCGACTGCTACACAAGGTAAAGGACCGCTGGGCAATGCTGACGCCATGATGGGACCCGGTATGGCAAAAGGCATGGATAAAATGATGGAGAAAATGGGTGCACCCAAACCTAAAGATCTCTATCCCACGCTAATGCGCATGCATTCAGCTACACCCGAACAAAGAGAGACTGTTCTGATTAAAGCAACCGCAAGAATGCAACAAGGAAGTGAGCAACTTGCTACAGGTTTTGATTGGCTTGCCCGCGCAGCTGCCACTGATGACTATTCCCAAATGCAAATGGCTGTTGAAACAGTTAAAGAGGGTATAGCCCATTTTGACAGTGGTCTTGCTGCGAAACGTGCCATACAAGACGGGCAAGAACCACGAAGAGTGGCATTAACCTGGTTCAAGTCACAAATGAATTTGCTTCCCAGTGCGCCGGAAAAAGGTACTTCAACCCTATTTGGTATGACACCGTTTCACAGCGCAGTGATGCTCGTTTTACTCATATTTACAATTGTTATGGTGTATGTGTATGGATTTAAGATGCGCAGAGCTGCCGCGCTGCTCGAAGAGCTTAAGTCTACTGACACCGCAAGCACATCTGCGCCAACGACAAAAGTTTCCTCTGTTGTCGAATCTAATCCGGCTGCCCAGCAGCATGCTTCGGCACCTGCGCAAAGTAGCGAGCCAGCATTGTCATCCACTGCCTCATCGCGCAAGGGCACGTTTAGTGGCGGTATGGTAGTAACCGCGATTTTTAATGAAACCCATGATGTTAAAACGTTACGTCTAGCCAGCCCAGATGGAAAAACCATTCCATTTGATTTCGAACCAGGTCAATTTGTCACGTTCACACTGAACATCGATGGTTTTGAAAAGCCAGTTAAGCGCTCATACACCATTGCATCATCGCCCACTGAACAGTATTACTTTGAAGTTACGATAAAACGAGAGGAGTTCGGTGTGGTTTCTCGTTATATGCATGATGCGGTTGAGGTAGGAAATACGCTTTCAATTAAAGCCCCCGGCGGTAAATTTTATTTCAATGGTCATGGTGCAAACAGCGTTGTGTTGATTTCTGGGGGAGTGGGGATCACACCGATGATGAGCGCTGTCCGCTACTTAACGACGACGTGCTGGGACGGAGATATTTATTTTCTGTTTTGTACGCGAACGTCCAACGACTTTATTTTTGAGCAGGAATTAAAATATCTGCAAGCACGTCACCCTCGGTTAAAAGTACTGGTCAGTATGACTCAAGCAGAGGGTACATCCTGGATGGGTCCCCAAGGCCGCTTCTCATCCGCAATGATAAACGAATTTGTGCCAGATATTGCCTCAAAAACTGCGCATATTTGTGGTCCTCCTGCAATGATGGATGCAACGAAAAAAATGCTAGCCGAATTGGGTATGCCTGACACGCATATTAAAACCGAAGCGTTTGGGGCTGCTAAACCAAAGCCCGCCCCCGTTAAACCTCAATTAGCCACTAACACCAACGCAGGCAACAACAGACAAGTACGGTTTAGTCTTTCAGACGTCGAAGCCCACGCGGGTCCGGATGAGACCGTATTAGACGTCGCTGATGGACTCGATGTAGATATAGAGAATTCATGCAGAGCGGGTTCGTGCGGGAGTTGTAAGGTGAAACTGCTACGTGGTGACGTCGATATGGAGGTTGATGATGGGCTGGAACCTGAAGATAAGATCAGTGGGTATATTCTGGCGTGCCAAGCTATCCCTAAATCTGATGTGGAGGTTGAGGCTTAATGAATTCTCAAGAGCGCACAATTGTAAGCAGCTTGGTTGTCCTAATGATCCTGCTATGGCTCGGTTTTGTATGGCATAGAGACCCAGCATTCCCAGGCAGTTTTATTGGATTTGGCGTGGGTTTAAGCGCTTCGGTATTAATGCTTATCCCATTGGTATACATGATCATTAAGCGTAACAAATCACTTAAGAAAGTCGTGACGAAGCACATCGCTATGCCAACGCTCCTGCGTATACATATCTATGCTGGTGTGCTGGGGCCTATTCTAGCGCTGATCCATAGCGCCCATCGTTTTGATAGTGCTACTGGAGTTTCGCTAGTTATCTTTATGATGGTCGTTGTGATCAGTGGGTTTGTGGGTCGATATGTACTCGGTCTTATTTCATCGAATGTGAAAGAGAAAAAACGCCAAGTAAATGAACTCCACGTTGCGCTTTCTAACGCAAAACAGGCGTTGAAAGACGCAGTCTGTGATGTCAGATATTCGACGTTTGCCCAAACATCCGCACGACATATTCCTTACATTACGTTAAATGTGCCTACTTCAGCACAAAGTAAATTGTTCAAACAAGAAAGCCAGGTTCTGTCCATCATTGATACAATTTCCGATGTTGAGTACAGCATTCTCATTCATGACACCGCGAAGGTGTGGTTTGCTCGTTGGTTAAAATTTCACATCGTGATTTCAATGACACTTTATGTAGTCCTGTTTTTTCACATTTTCAGTGAAGTTTACTTTGGACTGCGCTGGTTATGATGAAATGGATAATAATCGTTCTTGGCTTAGTTGCTGCTGGCTTTGGCGTCAGTCATTTCATTCATATGCCTGAAGATAGCGCACAAATTCCATGGGAAAAAATGGTTGAACCCGGTTCACTCAGTAAGGCACATGCCTTTCTCGCGGATGACTGTTTGAGTTGTCACACACCGGTGAAGGGCGTTGAGCGTGACAAATGTGTGGCGTGTCATGCAAATGATACGCATATCGTAGCGCGTCAACCCACTGCATTTCATACCGACATCAAAGAATGTGCAAGTTGCCATGTAGAGCACAAAGGTGAATCGGCCAATATTTCGCTCATGAGCCATATAGCGTTAGTTGACATTGGTTTCAATATGCTCCCCAACCCAAATGTCCCGTTTGACGAGGGCGCTGCCACCATGGCGTTTTTGGAGAACATACTAGCGAATAAACAAACTCCTGATCCCTTGTTTGTGCACCCTGAGGTCAGTGATAAAGAAGCCTTACTAAATTGTACGCAATGTCACAGCAACGATGATCGCCATTTAGGTCTATTTGGAGAGGATTGCGTGCAGTGTCACAGCACAGACAAATGGTCACTGCCAAAGTTTATTCACCCGTCGAGTCAATCACGTGATTGCAATCAATGTCATGAAGCGCCGCCCAGTCACTATATGCAGCATTTTAAAATGATTTCCGCCAAAGTGGCAGGCGAGCCTAAAGCTAAAGTTGAGGAATGCTATGCCTGTCATCAATCTACGTCCTGGAACGATATTAAGCGTGCCGGATGGTATAAACACCATTAAGGGGTACAAACTGTGATCACAAATTCCATTGCGCTCGCAACCTCGGTGCTGATCGCAATAGTATTGTTTCTGCCTCGCTTACGACAATCTGTCCAATGGCGGGCAACAGTCACACCGTTGGCTTCCATTATTGGTAGCGGCTTTTTGATCATTGCACCACTGCTGCATTCGGTAATGGGGAAATGGGCTCTGCTTGGAATAGTGTTGTTGTCCATTCTGGCATATGCGCTGGGGTCGGTTATTCGCTTCAATATACGCCATGCAGAACCTGAGCTAGCTAGCAATCAACAAAGCAGTATTGTGACGCTTGAAAAAGCAAGTCAATGGGCGCTTGGTGCGGCATATGCCATTTCCGTGGCGTTTTATATTAGTTTGTTTGCAGCGTTTGTTTTTGATCGTTTATCAATCTCTGATACGACGTACATCAAACTGTTTACCAGTGGGTTGCTTGTCATCATTACGGTGGTCGCTTGGCTCCGTGGTGCTAGGGGGCTAGAGACCATTGAGCTATTCGCCGTGACAATAAAGTTGGCTATTATAGTAGGTGTGCTCGCAGCGCTGGCAACCTACGACATACAAGTACAAAGTGCTTGGTTTCAACATGAAGCGATACAGGCATTGAGCCATTTTGAAACTGTTAGCATGCTCGCAGGCATGCTCATGGTAACGCAAGGGTTCGAGACAACCCGTTTTATGGGGAATAACTACACGCCAGAACAGCGCATTAAAGCGAGTCGTTATGCTCAGTGGATCGCTATTTTTCTCTATGTTGTTTTTATCGGTCTAACGTGTCCTATTTTTCTGGATTTTCCGATCACGGAATTAAACGAAACAACGATTAGCTACACCCTAGGGCAAGCAATATGGGTATTGCCGATTTTATTACTGGTTGCCGCCACGGCAAGTCAATTAAGTGCAGCATTAGCCGATACTATCGGTGGCGGAGGCCTCTTAAAAGAGCTTTTCCATTTACCTATCTCCCCGCAATTTTACTACGTTTTAGTCATCGCCATCGCAGGTATATTAGTTTGGTCATCCAACGTATTTGAAATTATTAATCTCGCTTCAAAAGGGTTTGCACTTTATTACCTGATCCAAACAATAATCGCGGTCAAACTCGTGATGCGTCAAAGCACAGGTCAACGCATTAGGTCAACAAAATTACTTGGTCTATCGGTGATCGTTCTCTGTTTATTCTTTGTGATTGGCTGGTCAATTCCAGCACCTCATAGCTAATAAGGAAAATACCGATGCTATCAGTAGAAACTACACCACCAATTGACCAAATCAAAAACGCGGCTAAGCGCTACGCTATCATTGGTGTTGGAAATCTATTGCAGCGAGATGATGGCGTTGGTGTGCACGCGGTTCGTGCTATGCAACCCCTGCTAAAGTCTTATTCAAATGTATCTTGCATTGACGCTGGGACACTGAGCTATGAACTTTTGGAGTGGGTTGCGAGTTCCGATCATACGATAGTCATCGACGCGGCTTATATGCGCTGTCCGCCTGGCACGGTGAGAGTGTTTGAGAACGAGGCAATTGCGGATCAGTTTCAGCAAGCGACGACCCATTCCGTTCACCAGATCACGTTACGCGACACATTGTTGACCAGCCAAACGTTATATTCAAAACCTTCTGCGGTGACGTTAATTGGCGTAGAGCCGGAGGCGATTGAGTGGGGAACCTCTTTGAGTCCAAAGGTAAATGCAGCGTTATCATCGATCATCGATATCGCATTTGCTTGCTTATCAAGCGACGACATTCAGGCCTATAAACCGGCAACCCAAAAGGAGGCACGATGACCGAAGAACTCATTTTTATGACATCCAATGCTGAAAAAACCGGCAACGTAATGCCGCTTTTGCATCAGATACGTCATGCGTTGTCTCAGTTAATTGAACGACAAGAACAAACCACGATTGATCTGCGACGATTGCCTTTAAGCGCTAGCGAAGAAGCGCAGTTAGAAGCTTTTCTTGGGCATGGAGAGGTTAAAGCTGATATTCAGGCGCTGGGTGATACGGTGCTAATCGAATCACGCTACGCAGGCGTTTGGCTTGAAATTCACTATAACGAAGATGTGGAGATCATGGGCAAATACGTTCATATCTGTACCTGTCCACCAATCATAAAATCTCAGCCAGAAGATATGGTGTTATCGCTCAGCAATATAGTGTCTGACATCCATTCGTTGTCTCATCAATCTTCTGATGAAACGGCTAAGGAGGATTGAAATGGCGCTACCAACATTAAACAAGCAGTTACAAGCGTCCGGTATCTCAAGACGCACATTTCTTAAGTTTTGCGCTACAACGGCGTCTTTACTGGCATTGCCGCAAAGCGCTGTTGCCGATTTGGCGACTGCCCTTGGCAATGCGAGAAGACCCTCTGTGATTTGGTTGCCCTTTCAAGAGTGCACAGGGTGTACCGAAGCAATATTGCGCTCTCATGCTCCCACATTGGAAAGCCTTATTTTCGATCATATTTCGTTGGATTATCAGCATACGATAATGGCTGCTGCGGGAGAGCAAGCTGAAGACGCTAGGCGTGCGGCGATGAACGCGCACAAAGGGCAATATTTGTTGTTGGTTGATGGTTCGGTTCCGGTGGGTAACCCAGGATACTCAACGATCAGTGGCATGAGTAATGTCGATATGCTGAGAGAATCGGCAAAAGATGCTGCGGGTATTATTGCCATCGGTACCTGCGCGTCTTTTGGCGGGATCCCTAAAGCAAACCCAAATCCGACGGGGGCAGTGGCAGTAAGCGACATTATTACAGACAAGCCAATCGTAAACATTTCAGGCTGTCCGCCACTGCCTATCGCGATTACAGCTGTGTTGGTTCATTACCTGACGTTTAAGCGTTTCCCTGATCTCGACGAATTACAACGCCCACTCGCTTTTTTTGGTGAAAGCATCCATGACAGATGTTATCGACGCCCATTTTTTGAACAACGTAAATTTGCAAAATCGTTTGATGATGAGGGGGCAAAAAATGGGTGGTGTTTGTTCGAACTTGGTTGTAAAGGGCCCGAAACCTTTAACGCATGTGCAACGGTTAAATGGAATCAAGGCACGAGTTTTCCTATCGAATCTGGCCATCCGTGTCTTGGTTGCTCTGAGCCCGATTTCTGGGATAAAAGCAGCTTTTACCAAGCCTTGGGTCCATGGGAGTGGTACAAATCCAAACCCGGCAAAGGTGCACAGAAGCATGCTGGGAAAAACTCATAAGATAATAGGCAAGGCTCATGGAAAATACAGCAAGTAACAACCGGTTAGTCGTCGATCCTATCACTCGAATTGAAGGGCATCTTCGAATAGAAGCTGAAATGGATGGGAATACCATCAAACAGGCGTTCTCATCAGGCACGTCTGTTCGGGGAATTGAACTGATTTTACAAGGCAGAGATCCGCGTGACGCTTGGGCTTTTGCGCAACGTATCTGTGGCGTCTGCACGCTGGTGCATGGTATGGCATCGGTGCGTGCTGTCGAAGATGCAATTAGAAAAGCTTGGCGGTCAAACGCAAAATTAGGGGTTGCCATTGGAAAGCCCTCCATGACATCTATGCCAAAAGGACCGATGCAACATGGTAAAAAAGGGCACCGACAGTCACGTACTTCAATAGGCGTACTGAGTGAAGCAGAAATGGCTATCCCTCAAAATGCACAACTGATAAGAAACATCATGATTGCAACCCAATATGTGCATGATCACGTGATGCATTTTTATCACTTGCATGCCCTAGATTGGGTTGACGTTGTTTCTGCACTAGATGCAGATCCAACGAGAACCGCTGCGCTCGCCGGTCAATTGAGTGATTATCCTCGTTCATCGCCGGGATATTTCAAAGATATGAAGCAAAAAGTCAAAACGCTGGTTGAGTCTGGGCAGCTAGGGATATTCAGTAACGCGTATTGGGGGCATCCTGGCTATAAACTGCCACCTGAAGTTAACTTGATGGCATTAGCACATTATTTAGATGCGCTAACGTGGCAGCGTGAAGTTGTAAAAGTTCACACCATATTTGGAGGGAAAAACCCTCATCCTAATTTTGTCGTTGGCGGCGTGCCTTCACCGATTAATCTCAATGCGTCAACGGGTATTAACACGAGTCGATTAGTGCAACTACAAGATGCTATCACGCAAATGAAGAGCTTTGTCGATCAGGTGTATTACCCCGATATTGTGGCGATTGCGGGTTATTACAAAGAGTGGGGGACACGAGGGGAAGGGCTGGGTAACTTTCTTACCTATGGAGACTTACCTATGACATCAATGGATGACCCTGATTCTTTCTTGTTTCCACGAGGTGCAATACTTGGTCGAGACTTGAGTAAAGTGCATGACCTTGATCTAGATGATCCCTCTGAAATTCAAGAATTCGTCTCTTCCTCCTGGTATCGATATAGTGGAGGGAACGCAAGTGGTTTACACCCTTTTAATGGACAAACAACACTCGAGTATACTGGTCCGAAACCGCCTTACAAGCACCTAAATGTAGGGGCTGAATATTCATGGTTGAAAAGTCCGCGTTGGAAAGGCCATGCGATGGAGGTGGGACCGCTGGCTCGCGTGCTAATGATGTATGCTAAAAAAGATGCCGCTGCGCAAGACATCGTTAATCGATCTCTTTCTATCTTGGATTTAGAGACCTCTGCACTTTTCTCCACACTCGGTAGGACGCTCGCCAGAGCAGTGGAAACAAAAATTGTGGTTAACCAGCTACAGTCTTGGTATGACCAACTATTGGATAATATCGCAAAGGGCGATACCGATACGTTTAACCCTCTGTATTTTGACCCTACCAATTGGCCAATTAAAGGCCAGGGGGTAGGCGTGATGGAAGCGCCTCGTGGCGCGTTGGGGCATTGGTTGGTCATGCAAAATGGCAAAATTGAGAATTACCAATGTGTCGTGCCTACGACATGGAACGCTGGACCTCGAGATCCCAACTCACAGGCAGGTGCTTATGAAGCCGCTCTGCAAGATAAACATACGCTACATGATCCTGACCAACCTTTAGAGATTTTGCGAACACTTCATAGTTTTGACCCCTGCTTAGCATGTGCCGTGCACGTAATGGACGAAACAGGGGAAGAGCGTTTGCGTCTAAAAGTTCGTTAACCTTACTTGAGGAATATTATGAAAATCAAAAATAGTATTAGAAAGTCAGTTACTTCTTTAATTGCCTTTTTTTACCTGGTGGTAGGTTCACCCGTTAGTTATGCGCACCCGGGTCATCAAGGCGATCATTCACTACTTTTGGGATCGCTGGTGTCAACAATCGTGCTTGTCACCGTTGCGCTGTTTATTTATCGAGCTAGAGCAAGTAGGCCCTATCAACGGGTAAAACAGTAATGTGTCTCGCTATCCCCATGAAAGTCATTGCAATTAAAGGCTTTAACGCAACGTGTGAAGCGAAAGGTGTCTCTCGCGAGGTGAGTTTACATTTAGTGCAAGGGCTAGAGGTCAAAGTTGGCGACTATGTGATGGTACATGTTGGTTATGCTCTCCAAGTGATCACCTATGATGAAGCGCAGGTGACATGGGAGATGCTCGATCAGGTCATTGCTTACGATGCATGAAATTAGTCTTTGCTATAGCTTGCTTGACACAGTCGCTGTTCACCAGCGAGCAAACATGAATAAGTCTGTCAGTCTGGTTCACGTCAAAGTCGGCCCACTGTCAGGTGTTGAGCCTGACTTGCTGCACCATGCGTTCTTGGCGTGTAGAACTCACACCATTGGCGATCAGGCAACGCTTAGAATTGACACAAGCGCTATCAAGATACGCTGTAAATTGTGTGGCGAATTCAGCCGAGTTTCGGTGAATAGTATCCTATGTGCAAGTTGCGGTGCTTGGCAAACCGACCTCATTGAGGGCGATGAATTTATATTGCAACGAATAGAGTTTATCGCACCTGACAATTTTACAGAATCAAAGGAGAGAAAACATGTGCGGTAACTGTGGTTGCGAAACGCAAGTAAAATCAGAGAAAACTGACAAGCCATCAGCAAATATCGTTGAGGTTCACGCAAATTTAAAAAGCAACAATGACAGCCAAGCGATAGCAAACCGTGCTTTATTTGACGCACATAATGTACTAGTGATTAATTTGATGTCATCCCCAGGCAGTGGAAAAACCAGGCTACTCGAAGAAACGATACGTGCGCTTAAGTCGCAATACGCGATGGCGGTGATTGAAGGCGACCTCGAAACTGAAAATGACGCAAATAGAATTAGACGTCATGGTGTGCAGGCGGAGCAAATCGCCACGGGCCAAGGGTGTCACTTGGACGCCAGTATGGTGCAAAAGGTACTTGGAAGATTTAGCTTACAAAAACTAGACGTTTTGTTTATAGAGAATGTTGGCAATTTGATTTGTCCAGCGTGTTTTGATTTAGGACAGCACTTAAACATTATTTTGCTGTCCGTACCAGAAGGTGATGATAAGCCTGAAAAGTACCCAGTGATGTTTCGTGCCGCGGACGTCATGCTTATTTCTAAGACCGATTACTTGCAATTTCACGATGAATTCAATGTACCTCGCGCGATTGAATCATTTCGTAAAGTGGGCAACGATGCGCCCGTTCTCGAAGTGTCTTCATTGAAAAGTCAACATCTAGAGCGTTGGTTTTCTTATTTTACGCACGCCATTACAGCTCATCAGTCTCAGTCGTTACAAAATAGCGGAGTCTAAAGTCTTATGTACAGTGTTGAATCGTTGCTAAGAGACATTAAGAATACCTCGCTTTCAAAACCGTTTCGTATTCTTAATGTTTGCGGTGGCCATGAGCGTGCGATTACGCGCGCTGGATTTAGAACGTTGTTTCAGCACAATATTCATCTGATACCTGGGCCAGGGTGCCCCGTTTGTATTTGCCCCGAAGAGGATATTGCATACGCGATACACTTAGCCATTAACGAAAATGTCGTTATCGTTAGTTTTGGTGACATGCTCCGCGTCCCAGTCGAACACGAAATGGGTGGCTGTAGCTCATTGATAGACGCAAAAAATCAAGGGGCCGATATCCGTCCGATATCTTCTCCTCAAGAAGCGGTATCTATAGCATTGGAAGAACCTCGTAAGGTTATTGTGTTTTTTGCTGTTGGTTTTGAAACGACTATGGCACCGATTGCAGCAACACTGCTTAATGATTTACCCAATAACTTTAAAGTATTATTGTCTGGACGACTTACTTGGCCAGCAGTTGCCCATGTGCTTGAGAGTCAACCGAATACTTTTGATGCACTGATTGCGCCAGGCCACGTTGCGACAATTATGGGTAGTGAAGAATGGCAGTTTGCAATCGACCATCATAATTTGCCTGTCAGTATTGCTGGTTTTCATCCAGAAAGTTTGCTGTTGTCGCTCCAAACGCTGCTCGGTAATTGTTCAAATAAAGTCGTCACACTGAGTAACCGCTATCCCGAAGTGGTAAAGCAAAACGGCAATGCAGCAGCTAAAGCAATAATCAATAAAGCGTTCACTATCGTTGACGCACATTGGCGAGGAATTGGTGTTATTCCTGGTTCTGGATTTTCCTTTGCTTCGAGACTATCGCACCTAGACGCCACAAACGATTATGCGCCAGTCGATTTCCCTTCGCAATGTGCGCAAAACGTTCCTGAAACCACATCGCCCTGTGAAAAAGTGATCCTCGGAAAAATGGCACCTGATGCGTGCCCGTTTTTTGGTCAGGAATGCAAACCAGCATCCCCTAAAGGCGCATGTATGGTGTCTGATGAGGGGGCTTGCCGAATTTGGTATAGCTCTGGTGAGCGCTCGATAACAAATGTTATCAAAAAGGGGAATACGCTAAAGGTGGAGATGAAGTGATGACAACTGCCCGCACATATGTTGCCAATACGAATAAGAGTAAAACTATCGCCTATGAGTTGAACATTACTGGAGTCATCCAGGGGGTTGGGTTCAGACCGTTAGTTTACTGCTTAGCGTATGAAAAAAGTATTGTTGGTTGGGTACAAAACGACTGTGGATGTGTGCGAATACACGCTGAAGGCACTGAGCTAGACGTTGAACAATTTGTATTCGACTTACTGAACAATGGGTCGCTAGTTTCCATATCCTTGCTGGAAAAAAAGCAGGTTAAACTGAGTAATGTAGACTCGTTCACGATAAAAGAAAGCGGTCATGATATAGCGTGCGGGGCGATATCAATCCCCAAAGATGTCTATTTGTGTGGAGCGTGTAAAGCTGAGTTACTGTCAAATACTAACCGACGTGGCACCTATAGCTTTATCGCTTGCAGTAAATGTGGTCCACGATTTTCTATGCTGCGAGCAATGCCATACGACAGAAAGAACATGAGTATGTCAGCATTTCCAATGTGTGAGTTATGTCGTAAAGAATATCAATCGCCAACTGATAGGCGCTTTCATGCTCAACCAATAAGCTGTCGCGTATGCGGGCCTGAAGTATTTTGTTCAACTGTCGGCGGGCGCGTGGTCTCGCAAGGCGATGTTGATGTTGTAGCAACGGTTGTCGCGTATTTGAATCAAGGCAAAATTGTCGCGTTAAAAAGTATAGGCGGTTATCACTTGCTCTGTGACGCACAAAGCACTGAAGCGGTAGACCTTTTACGCCAGCGTAAAAATAGACCAGATAAACCTTTCGCGGTCATGCTCCCAGAGCCTCGTGCAGACGAAACAAGTGAGGATTGGTTAGATAAATGCGTTGCTGTAGACAGTCATCAAAGAGCGCTCTTACTAAGCCCCGTGCGACCCATTTTACTTGCAAAAAAGCAATCGAATGTACCCATTGCAGATAACGTAGCGCCCATGCTTCGTGATTTGGGGGTGATGTTGCCGTGCAGCGGACTGCATTTACTCATTATGCAGCAATTCAATCGCCCCATGGTGGCTACGTCAGGAAATATTTACGGTGAACCGATGGTCACATCGACGTCATCGGCACAGCAACACCTTTCGATGTTGGCAGACATCTTCGTGCACCATAATCGAGACATTTTTCACAAACTGGATGATTCTGTGCTGCGAACGCTTAAGTCAGGCACCATTCCAATTCGCCTGGGGCGGGGTATAAGTCCGATAGAATTATCATTGCCATATACTGTGCAGGAACCAATGCTTGCTGTTGGCGCGAATCAGAAAAATACAGTCGCAATAGCTTTGAACAATCGACTTATCGTAACACCGCATATTGGCGACCTCGATTCTCCGATAATGCAAGCGCACTTTGAAAAATGTATCAGTGACTTTCAAGCTCTCTATCATGTTCATCCACAGCGTATTCTTTGCGATAGCCATCCTGGCTATATCAGTTCCCGTTGGGCCAAAGGCAGTGAACTACCGACTACTAAAGTTTTACATCACCACGCTCATGCATCAGCGTGGGCATTAGCTGCTGAAATATCGACACCAAGCTTGGTTTTCGTGTGGGATGGAACGGGATTAGGCGAGAATGGCGAGATGTGGGGAGGGGAAGTTTTTTGTGGGACGCCGGGCAATTGGAAACGTGTTGCCTCATTAGCGCCTATGAAGTTGCAAGGCGGCAACAAGGTTCCAAATCAACCATGGCGAAGTGCAGCATCACTAGTGTGGGGTACTAATTTCACCGGCATTGATTTTAAACCATTTGATCCACAACAATTAAGCTACAACGCATGGCAAAACGAACTCAATTGTCATGTTAGTAGTTCAATGGGAAGACTGTTCGACGCGGCGGCATTTGCCTGCTGTGAACAGAGCGAAGTCTCTTATGAAGGGCAGGCGCCGATGATGTTGGAAAGCGTTGCGTCGACGCCCTCTAAGGTTATGCCGTTAACGTTGGTCCAGAAAAACGACGAATTTATTCAAATGGATTGGCGAACACTGGTACCGGAACTATTTGATTTCAAAGTGTCTCCTCAAACTCGTGCTGCAAATTTCCACGCTTCGTTAATTGAAACGGTATGGGAGGTAACCCTACATTGCCGTAAAAAGTTTAATTTTGACCACATTGGATTGGCAGGAGGCGTCTTCCAAAATCGCATTTTGTGTGACGGTATATCACAACGGTTTTTACAATCAGACATTCCTGTGGTTATTCCAAGTAGTTTGCCATTAAACGATGCCGCAATAAGTGTTGGGCAAATCCACGAATACTGTTCACGGAGGTCATAATGAAAAGCGCAGAGGGCAATAATCATTCATCATCAGAGCCGTTGGGCACGGAATCTATTCAATTAGCTCAGGGGAACGGCGGAACACTGACAAAAAGACTCATTGATCATGTTTTTAAAAATAAAGCGAACAAAGATCTAGATCTGCTTCATGATGCCGCCACAGTAACTTTTGATGGTCCTTATCTGAGTATAACAACGGATAGCTTCGTTGTATCCCCCCCAACATTTCCAGGCGGCAATGTAGGCGCGTTGAGTGTTTACGGTACCGTCAATGATTTAGCAGTCGTTGGGGCAACACCACGGTACATCAGTACTGCATTTATTATTGAAGAAGGCTTTTCCCTTTCAACATTGAAACAAATCGTTAATGGAATGCATCAAGCTGCCGAAGAAACGAAGGTCGCCATTGTAACAGGTGATACGAAAGTTGTCCCGAAAGGCAGTGGTGGCGGCGTTTTTATCAATACAACGGGTGTTGGAGACAGCCGAGATGCGCCGATTTGGGATACCAGTCTTATAAAGGCAGGCGATCATGTACTGGTTAGTGGTTCTGTAGGTGATCACGGTGCGTGTGTCCTGCTTGCTCGCGAGGACTATGGTTTGCAAGGTCAGCTAAAGTCTGATTGTGGAAGCGTTGTTCCTCTTATTGATCCAATCAAGCATTTGGAAGGTGTTCGTTTTGTGCGTGACCCAACTCGTGGAGGGTTGTCAGTATTACTCCATGACGTTGCTAATGAAACAGGCTTCGATATCGAGTTAATTGAAAATAATATTCCGGTGCGACCTGAAGTGGCAAGCGTGTGTGAAATATTAGGCTTTGATCCGTTTGTTTTAGCGTGTGAGGGACGCATTGTTGCTGTTGTTGCCCCTGACATAAGCGGTAAGGTGCTAGAACACTGGCGGAGCATTCGAAACGGGGAGCAGGCCGAACACATTGGTGTAATAGTAAAAAACACCGAATCAAAAGGGCGCGTGACCATTGTTACGCCAATGGGAGGAAGACGTTTCATGAATGAACTCGAAGATGAGCCGCTTCCAAGGATCTGCTGAAAGAATAGGTGTTGACCTGTGAGCAACACATAGGTTTACCCTAGTAACGTGAGAGTAGAACATAGGATTAAAGGCGTGCTTAACCGCATATCTATGTTGATAAAAGAGGAGCGTTAAAATGCGCGTTAAACAAATTGCAGATGCACTAGAGATTAGCGCGGACAGCGTACGGTATTACACGCGCATTGGTTTTTTGGTGCCAAGTAAATCGCACAATGGTTACAAGTATTACAGGCCCGCTGATGTGACACGACTACGGTTTATTTTAAGCGCGCGTTCATTAGGTTTCTCTATCAATGATATTAAGGAAATTCTGTTCACGTCATCACAAACCAACGCGCCATGCCCGACGGTTCGGCGCCTTATTGAACAAAGGTTGAAAGAAACTGAACAGCGGTATCAGGACATGCATGAGCTAAGACTGCGCATGCGAAAAGCAATCTCAGAATGGGAAAATACACCGGATCAGCATCCAACGGCCGATACGATTTGCCATTTGATTGAAGGTTTCACATCACTTAAATCATAACATTATTTAGAGAGGGAGTGGCTCATGAATTCAAAAACGGACGATGCGAAAATTCATTCGTGTTGTGGCGGTGACAAAAAAGTATCAACCGCTAGTAAGGCGGTCGAGAGTGAAACACATACTGAGCAAGTCTCTGCGTCTTCGGGTGAGCTACAACTCAATATCCAAGGTGCAAGTTGCGCCAGTTGTGTGACTAAAATTGAAGCGGCCTTAAAACAGGTCTCGGGTGTCACCAATGCTGAGATGAATTTTGCTGAACGCTCGGTGTTGGTGATGGGCAGTTCATCCTCCCACGCATTGATTAAGGCGGTAGAGCAAGCTGGGTATAACGCAACATTAGCGAATACGGATTCAGATGAGGCTGCCATTGAAGAAAAGGAACAGGCGGACTGGGCATATTATAAAAAACTAATGCGAGACATGGTCATTGCATTATCTCTGGGTGTGCCACTGATGCTTTATGGCTTGGTGACGGGGGAAATGAGCGTCAACACGACCACTGAGCGGATCGTGTGGTTGATTGTAGGGATCATGACATTGGGTGTTATGGTGTTTTCTGGTCGGCATTTTTATGTAGGTGCTTGGAACTCCTTTAAAAATCACGCCGCGAACATGGATACTTTGATTGCATTGGGGACAGGAACAGCCTGGTTGTACTCTATGGTCGTTGTGTTTTTCCCCGGATATGTGCCTGAAATGGCGCGGCATGTCTATTTTGAAGCAACAGCCATGATAATTGGTCTCATTAATTTAGGCTTAGCGCTTGAGATAAAAGCACGCGGTAAAACGTCCGAGGCAATTAAACGACTGATTGGTTTACAAGCCAAAACAGCTCGCGTCATTCGTGATGGGCATGATATAGATATTCCGATTGAAGATGTTCTGCTAAATGATCTTATCCGGGTTCGCCCTGGGGAGCGCATCTCTGTTGATGGCTTAGTTGTCGAGGGCCAGACAAGTATTGATGAATCAATGCTAACGGGTGAACCCATGCCCATAGAAAAACGAAAAGACGATGAGGTCGTTGCCGGCACGATAAACAAATCAGGCTCTATCGTCTTTCGAGCAGAGCGCGTGGGAAAAGATACCGCGCTTGCTCAAATTATTAACATGGTAAAACGCGCACAAAATTCTAAACCGCCTATTGGTCGATTAGCTGATATGATTTCCGCCTATTTTGTACCGGTCGTCATGATCATTGCCGTGATCAGTGCGCTGGCCTGGCTGAATTATGGCCCATCTCCTGAAGTAGCTTTTGCAATCGTTTCTGCGACCACAGTACTGATTATTGCCTGCCCTTGCGCCTTGGGTTTGGCCACACCGATGTCGGTGATGGTCGGTGTGGGAAAGGCGGCTGAAGCGGGGGTTCTTATCCGAAACGGCGAAGCGCTGCAATCTGCATCAAAAATAACCACTATGGTTCTAGATAAAACAGGCACTATTACTGAGGGGGCCCCTAAAGTAACAGATGTCGTTATAGTTTCAGATCATAGTCACAACGATGTGCTTTCTTTGGCGGCTAGCCTTGAGTCTGGTTCTGAGCATCCACTTGCCATGGCGATCGTTGAATCTGCAAAGGAGCAAGGTGTGCCGATCCATTCCGTTACTGATTTTCAGTCCATTGCGGGGAAGGGGGTTGAAGCCATGCTAAATTCTCAACGCCTGCTATTTGGAAATGAAAAATTGATGATAGACCAAGGGATCGAGCTTCATCATTACATCGACAAAGCGCAGAGGTTAGCAGCGGATGCAAAGACCCCTATGTATTTTGCTATTGATTCTACATTAGTTGCCGTAATTGCCGTCGCTGACCCAATAAAATCTGACTCAATAGATGCGATAAAGCGGCTACAGCATAACGGGATACGAGTTGTGATGTTAACCGGGGATAATCGACTGACCGCAAAAGCCGTCGCCCGAAAAGCGGGGATTGCAGATTACGTTGCCGAAGTGATGCCGGAAGATAAGGCAAACAAAATACTTGAGCTTCAACGTGAAGGCGAAATTGTGGGTATGACCGGTGATGGCATAAATGACGCACCGGCCCTTGCTCATGCCAACGTCGGCTTTGCGATTGGGACTGGGACTGATGTAGCGATCGAAAGTGCGGATATAACGTTGATGCGCGGCTCCCTACATGGGTTAGCGGATGCAATTGCCGTGAGCAAAGCAACACTGCGTAACATCAAGCAAAACCTCTTTGGCGCATTTATTTATAATGTCGCCGGAATACCATTTGCGGCAGGCGTCTTTTATCCATTCTTAGGGATACTGCTTAACCCAGTCATTGCTGGTGCAGCGATGGCATTCTCATCACTAACGGTGGTGACCAATGCTAACCGATTACGTCTATTTAAAGCGAAAGAGCACTAGGAGTACACAATGATGATATGGATTAATTTAGCAGGGCTTATCCTGATTGGGCTTATTGTTTGGTGGTTTTGGCTTTACAAAGCACAATCAACCCAGATAAAAGACGGCAGTATCAAAGTCCTTGTAAAAGACGGCGTGTATCAGCCTGCCAATATCACGGTGCCGGCGCATCAGTCCGTTCAGCTTATGTTCGTCAGAGAAGATGCAACGCCCTGTGCAGAAACGTTATTGATCCCGGAGTTGGATATCAATGAAACATTAGCGCTTAACAAGCGAGTGACGGTCACTATTCCTGCTTCCAGTGCCGGCGTTTACCCATTTCATTGTCAGATGCAAATGTATCGTGGCACGTTGGTGATCAAGTGATTAAACGCTTTTTATTAGCGTAAAAGATACCAAAGCGAGGTGTATTATGAGTAAACAAAAAGTCCCCTTTTGGCGCACCCCCAGTGGTTGGTCTGCCATAGGCCTTATTACCGCCGCGAGCTACTTCTTGCTGGTTGAGCATGGTGAGCATGTGTTTCCGTATTTACCTTACTTGATCTTGTTGTTGTGCCTTGTCATGCACATTTTTATGCACGGCAGTCATGGCAAAGGACATGAAACACATGAGCACACCGAAAAAACATTTAAAGAACAAACCGAGGACAATGAGCAATATCGAAAAGGCTATATCGAAGGGTTAGAGCAGGCCCGTAAAGGAAAACATAAAACGGAGAATAATAATGCACGGTGATTCTGATTATGGGCTCTGGGCACTAGTCATTATAAACTCAGCCATTTTTATCTTTTTTGCGTTTAGTTTTATCAAGCCGAAGTCGAAAACAGATTGGCGAAGCCTAGGTGTATTTTCCGCTTTTATCGTGGCCTTATTTACCGAAATGTATGGTTTCCCCCTGACAATATATTTTTTGTCAGGGTGGTTAGCGGAAAGTTATCCAGGGGTAGACTTTTTAGCGCATGAAAATGGTCACTTGTGGCATACTTTGCTAGGGCTATCCGGCGATGCTCACTGGGATATTTTACACATCTTAAGTAATGTCATCATCATTTTAGGTTTCTTTTTACTATCCGCTTCTTGGAGTGTCCTACACCACGCGCAAAAATCGCATAGTTTAGCCACTACTGGATGGTACGCTCGCTGCCGGCATCCTCAATATGTTGCATTTATACTGATCATGTTTGGCTTTTTGTTGCAATGGCCAACACTGCCAACCTTACTTATGTTTCCAATTCTTATTGTCGTTTATGCTCGACTCGCCACGCGAGAAGAGCAGCAAGCTGAATCCGAGTTTGGTGATAGCTACAGACACTATAAACAAACGACGCCAGGTTGGTTTCCCCGTATGGGTATTTCAAACGTTTCAAGCACTAATTAAGGATTACAAAATGAACAAAGTACTACTGTCATTACTGTTTGTTGGAGGGGTGTTACCCGCGACATTTGCTGCTGCTCAAACGTCGATGAGTGCGGATGATATGCTTCGAAGTAATGAGCATGTCATGGATGCACTAATGCAACGCATACAACGGATCAACGACGTCTCTGATAGGCAAACTCTCATCGTTGAGCATATGAAAATGATGGAAATTTATTTAACGAATATTGAGAAGAGACTCCAAAGTGAAACAGACCTGCAACACAAAGCACATCTGGAAGAAACGTACACAAATGGCCTTCAACGAAGTCTCGTTCTTATCGACAGCGGTTTAGCAGGGGGCGACTTTGTAGTCATGGGAAATTCGGTAGACGAACATTTGTTTTATCTTGAACAAAGAATGTCAATTTTACAATCGTTAATGAAGCAGCAGCTCGGTGCCAATAGTGTTTTAAATAATTAAAGAAATGACGAACATAAACAAGTTAACAATCGATTTATAGGAGGAAAAGATGAGCGATCTAGATCACAGAGTCGGTGTATCAGAGGCAAATTTAGTCGTACGGCATTTAAAGTTGGTTGGTATTACCGAAGATAACATAGAAGCAATTATTGCTGGCATTGATGGGACCTTTGGAATCGATGCAGTTTCATTTGAGGACGCCAAAAGTACCCTGCATATAGGCTACGATGCAACCCACTGCAATTTAGATGGCATTGAGACAATCATTCGTGACAACGGGGCAGACATTTCGGACGACTTTTGGACAAAAATGAAAGAAGGCTATTACCAATTCGTTGACGAAAACATTCGTGAAAATGCAAAACACAAACCCTGGAGTTGCCACCGTGTTCCTCCTGGGCAAACCCATAAAAAGTAATTGTTTCAATAGCAACGATCAGACTTACGTTACGCCTGATCGTACAGCCATAACAAACAAAAACAGGACAACACAGCGGCGTTTTTCAAGGTAGTTGTCGCCTG